>NZ_LNII01000044.1:0-67205 GCF_001463365.1 Enterobacter sp. 50793107
AGCCCGACGTGCTACCAGGCTGCTCCACCCCGCGTCACCGTACTGCTTATACTTCATCAAATTTTAATTGGTTGCGGGGGCCGGATTTGAACCGACGACCTTCGGGTTATGAGCCCGACGAGCTACCAGGCTGCTCCACCCCGCGTCCGTGGAAGCGCACTATACTCGGTTAGGTTTGTGATGCAACCCCTTTTTCACATAATTCATTAATTTTGTATGTAAATTGAACGACGCTGAAACCTTTGGACTATTTTTTGCTCAGAATTTGCCAAAGGGCATGTGATTCCGTTTCATTAGAACAGTGGGTTTGTTATCTTCATCACGCGGAAATGGGCAACTTAAAGACGAGATATAATGAAAGGACGTTGGGCAAAGTATCTGATCACGGGCGCAATGGTAGCCATTCTTGCGGCCTGTTCTTCTAAACCGACCGATCGCGGTCAACAGTATAAAGACGGGAAGTTATCCCAGCCTTTCTCTTTAGTTAACCAGCCGGATGCTGTCGGCGCACCGATCAACGCCGGTGATTTCTCCGAGCAGGTTTACCAGATCCGCAATGCGTCGCCGCGCCTGTATGGTGCCCAGAGTAGCGTCTATAACGCGGTGCAGGACTGGCTGCGCGCGGGCGGCGATACGCGCAATATGCGCCAGTTTGGTATCGACGCCTGGCAGATGGAAGGGGCGGACAACTACGGCAACGTGCAGTTTACCGGCTATTACACCCCGGTTATCCAGGCGCGACATACGCGTCAGGGCGAATTCCAGTATCCTATTTATCGTATGCCGCCAAAACGTGGTCGCCTGCCGTCCCGTGCGGAGATCTACGCCGGTGCGCTTAGCGAAAACTACGTCCTGGCTTACAGCAACTCCCTGATGGATAACTTCATCATGGACGTTCAGGGCAGCGGCTACATCGATTTTGGTGACGGTTCTCCGCTGAACTTCTTTAGCTACGCCGGTAAAAACGGCCATGCCTATCGCAGCATTGGTAAAGTGCTGATCGACCGTGGCGAAGTGAAAAAAGAAGTTATGTCGATGCAGGCGATCCGCGAGTGGGGCGAAAAACACAGTGAAGCCGAGGTACGCGAGCTGCTGGAGCAGAACCCGTCGTTCGTCTTCTTCAAACCGCAAAACTTTGCGCCGGTGAAAGGGGCGAGCGCCGTGCCGCTGATTGGCCGTGCGTCGGTAGCATCGGATCGTTCCATCATTCCTGCGGGCACCACGCTGCTGGCAGAAGTGCCGCTGCTGGATAATAACGGTAAATTTAACGGCCAGTACGAGCTACGTCTGATGGTGGCACTGGACGTTGGTGGCGCGATTAAAGGCCAGCACTTCGATATTTATCAGGGAATTGGTCCGGATGCCGGTCACCGGGCGGGCTGGTATAACCACTATGGTCGCGTATGGGTACTGAAGACAGCGCCTGGCACCGGAAACGTATTCAGCGGCTGATTATGGTATTCTGAGCGGAATACGGATTACTGTTCAGGGTGAGGAAAAACCTCACCCTTTTTACATCTGAGGTTTTATGTCTGTGGTAATCAGCGACGCCTGGCGCCAGCGTTTTGGCGGTACGGCACGTCTCTATGGTGAAAAAGCCCTGCAGCTGTTTGCGGATGCGCATGTCTGCGTCGTGGGCATTGGTGGTGTGGGCTCGTGGGCGGCAGAAGCGCTGGCGAGAACCGGTATTGGCGCAATCACGCTGATTGATATGGATGACGTGTGCGTCACCAACACCAACCGTCAAATCCATGCCCTGCGTGACAACGTCGGCCTGGCAAAATCTGAGGTCATGGCAGAGCGTATCCGCCTGATCAACCCGGAATGTCGGGTCACGGTGATTGATGATTTTGTGACGGCGGATAATGTCGCAGACTATATGAGTAAAGGCTACAGCTACGTGATTGACGCGATCGATAGCGTGCGTCCAAAAGCGGCGCTTATTGCGTACTGTCGTCGTTACAAGGTGCCACTGGTGACCACCGGTGGCGCAGGCGGACAAATCGATCCCACACAGATCCAGGTGGCCGATCTGGCTAAAACCATTCAGGATCCGCTGGCGGCCAAGCTGCGTGAACGTCTGAAAAGCGATTTTAACGTGGTGAAAAACAGCAAGGGCAAGCTGGGCGTCGACTGTGTTTTCTCGACTGAAGCGCTAGTGTATCCGCAGGCGGACGGCTCGGTGTGTGCAATGAAAAGCACGGCGGAAGGGCCAAAAAGGATGGATTGCGCCTCAGGATTTGGCGCGGCCACTATGGTGACCGCCTCTTTTGGCTTTGTGGCGGTGTCTCACGCACTGAAAAAGATGATGGCGAAGGCGGAACGTCAGGCCTGAGCCTGACGGGCGGCATCCTGCACCGCTTCGCTAAGGGCGACCAGGCCCTGACCGCGCGAGGCGCTTAGCTGCGCGCGCAGCCCTAACTCATCGAACAGAGCCAGCGGCGAGTGCGCCAGTAGCGTCGCCGCGCTTTTCCCTTCGATGGCGGTTAACAGCACCGCCAGCAGACCGCGAACGATACGTCCTTCGCTGTCGCCAAAGAAATGCAGTTTCTCACCGGATACGCTGAACCCAAGCCAGACGCGGTTTTCACAGCCCGCGATCTCTTTTGCCTGCGCTTTGAGATCGTCAGAAAGGGCCGGAAGCTGCTTACCCAGCAGGATCAGTTGACGATATTTATCTTCCCATTGTGTGAGCGGCGCGAAGGTCTGTTTTAACGTTTCTTCTGTGATCACTGTGCCAAACGGATGTCCGGCTAAAGCTGAGCTAGTCATTAATCCACCAGGAGTTCAAGGGCGTGGTCAACCGCGGAAATCAGCGCGTCGACATCGCTTTGGGTATTGTAAGGTGCAAACGAGGCGCGCAGTGTACCACTCACGCCAAGCGCTGCCAGCAGCGGCTGGGCACAGTGCTGCCCGGCACGCAGCGCAATGCCATATCCTGCCAGCAGGGTCACCATGTCGCTATGGTGTACGCCCGCAAAATCAAAGGCTACCAGGCTTGAATCCTGCACGCGGAACGAACGGAAGCCAGGGCGTTTTTTAAGCTCCTCTTCAGCCAGCGTCGCCAGACCCCGGCTCCAGCTCTCCGCCTGGACAATGTCCGTTTCGGCGAGCCATTCGAGTGCGGCGCTCAGGCCAATGACGCCCGCCACGTTTGGCGTACCCGCTTCCAGCCGGTAAGGGACGTCCTGGGTTTTAAAGCCCTCGAAAGAGACTTCCGCGATCATCTTGCCGCCACCGAGCCACGGCGTCATTTTTGCCAGCAGCTCAGGCTTACCGTACAGCGCCCCGATACCGGTTGGTCCGTAGAGCTTATGCCCTGAGAAGGCATAAAAATCGATATCCAGTTTTTGCACATCGGCCGGGAAATGGACCACGCCCTGCGCGCCGTCAACCATCACTATGATGCCGTTGGCATGCGCGATGCGGATAGCCTGCGCCAAATCCGGGCAGCCACCGGTGACGTTGGACATCTGTCCAAGCGCCAGAATGCGGCTGCGCGGTGTAATCAGCTCCGGTAACTGTGCTACGTCCGGCAGGTAATCTGTCCCCAGCGGGAGCTTCACCACCCGTGCCCCTGTTTGCTCTGCCACCATCAGCCATGGGACCAGGTTGGCGTGATGTTCCGCTTCACTGACGATGATCTCGTCTCCGGGCTGAAGCAGTGGGCGGGCATAACACTGGGCCACCATGTTTATGGCTTCGGTGGTACCCCGCGTCCAGACGATGTTTTTCCCGCTTTCGGCATTGAGCAGACGAGCAACCTGATCGCGTGCCGCTTCGTAGCGTGCGGTTAAGCGCTGGGCCTCGGCAAACTGGCTACGATGCACATTGCCTGCGCTCAGGCTATAAAACTGCTGCGTTGCCTCAATAACCGCCTGCGGCTTTAAGGCTGTGGCAGCGCTATCGAGATAAATACCGGCATCGGCCAGCGCCGGAAACTGTGCGCGAAACTGCGCAGGACTGAAAGCGTTCATGGAATTCCTCATTGCATTACTGAGATCGTCGCGCAATTTCAGCGGCAGGGCAAGGAGGTTGATATCTATCAGAATTGTCTGCTTATCCCAACGCCCCTGAAAAAGCAGGTTATGCTAAATAGTGTTAGGCGGATGTTTTAGCCTGTTATAAATCGAGGTTTGAATAGCATTAATTGCTAAAGGAGAAGAATCATGAATAAGACAGCTGCAATCATTTCTGCCTGTGCGTTTACTTTTGCCCTGAGCGCCTGTTCTGGTAACAACTACGTCATGCACACTAACGATGGTCGTTCCATTGTTTCGGAAGGGAAACCGACAACCGATAACGATACCGGGATGATTTCATACAAAGATGCTAACGGGAACAAGCAGCAGATCAACCGCACGGACGTGAAAGAGATGAAAGAGATCGAGCATTAACAGATCGCTAAGCAAAAAAAAGCACCGCAAATTGGCGGTGCTACATTAATCACTATGGACAGACAGGGTAAATGTACAGGAAGTGAAAAATTGGTAGCGTTGCTACCGTGGTCTGAATCGCAGACCAATTGCAAACACAACAACACAACATCACAACCGTAAGCCAAAAGCTCTTCAGAACACGCATTCCAAAAAAAGCTTCTCGTTCCGGCTCAGGAAGTGCCGCCACTATAGGTATTTGCTGGTAGTTCCTCAACGGACAAATTATAATGGCTCAGATAAAAAAAACTAATAGGTTAAACGTTGTTTCCTGTTTGTTAAATCTCGTTAACATCTAAGCCAGATAACCATGTCCAAGCGATTGCCACCCCTAAATGCATTACGTGTTTTTGATGCAGCAGCACGTCATCTAAGCTTCACCCGCGCAGCAGATGAGCTTTTTGTGACACAGGCCGCAGTAAGTCACCAAATCAAGTCCCTGGAGGATTTTCTGGGCCTCAAGCTGTTTCGCCGACGCAACCGTTCGCTGTTGCTGACGGAAGAGGGGCAGAGCTATTTTCAGGATATTAAAGAGATTTTTTCCCAGCTCACGGAAGCCACGCGCAAGCTGCAGGCCAGGAGTGCAAAAGGCGCACTGACGGTCAGTTTATTGCCCAGTTTTGCCATTCAGTGGCTGGTGCCCAGACTCTCAAGCTTTAACTCAGCTTATCCGGGAATTGATGTCAGGATCCAGGCGGTGGATCGTCAGGAAGACAAACTGGCGGACGATGTGGACGTTGCCATTTTTTATGGGCGTGGTAACTGGCCGGGCTTGCGTGTCGAGAAATTATACGCAGAATATCTGCTGCCAGTCTGTTCACCGCTGCTTTTGACAGGCGATAAAGCGTTAAAAACGCCCGCCGATCTGGCACAACATACGTTGTTACACGATGCTTCTCGCCGCGACTGGCAAACTTATACCCGTCAATTAGGTCTTAATCATATAAACGTGCAGCAGGGCCCCATCTTTAGCCACAGTGCGATGGTGCTACAGGCTGCCATTCACGGACAGGGCATTGCGTTGGCGAACAACGTCATGGCGCAGTCCGAAATTGAGGCCGGCCGTCTGGTTTGCCCTTTTAATGATGTACTGGTCAGCAAGAATGCGTTTTATCTGGTTTGTCATGACAGTCAGGCAGAACTGGGTAAAATAGCCGCTTTCCGGCAGTGGATACTGGCGAAAGCGGCGAGCGAGCAAGAAAAATTCCGCTTCAGGTATGAACAATAACTTTTGTGTGCCGGGCACGCATTACTTTAGGACTGAAACATGACCAGCCGATTCATGCTGATTTTTGCCGCGGTGAGTGGCTTTATTTTTGTTGCACTGGGCGCGTTTGGCGCACATGTCTTAAGCAAGTCTTTGGGTGTGGTGGAGATGGGCTGGATCCAGACCGGCCTTGAATACCAGGCGTTCCATACGCTGGCTATTTTTGGGCTGGCGGTAGCGATGCAGCGCCGCATCAGCATCTGGTTTTACTGGAGCAGCGTTTTCCTGGCGCTGGGTACGGTGCTGTTCAGCGGCAGCCTTTACTGCCTTGCGCTCTCGCATTTGCGCCTGTGGGCGTTTGTTACACCTGTCGGCGGCGTTAGCTTCCTGGCAGGGTGGGTATTAATGTTTATCGGAGCTATCCGTCTGAAACGCAAGGGCGTTGTTCATGAATAAGGTTGTTTTATATTGTCGCCCGGGGTTTGAGAAAGAGTGCGCCGCGGAAATTACGGATAAAGCGGCGAAGCGAGAAGTTTTCGGTTTTGCGCGCGTTAAGGATAATGCGGGCTATGTGGTGTTCGAATGCTACCAGCCTGACGATGCGGATAAGCTGGCACGCGAGCTGCCGTTCAGTTCACTGATCTTTGCGCGCCAGATGTTCGTCGCGGGTGAGCTGCTGAAAGATCTCCCGCCAGAAGAT
Source organism: Enterobacter sp. 50793107 (assembly GCF_001463365.1). Classification (NCBI taxonomy): domain Bacteria; kingdom Pseudomonadati; phylum Pseudomonadota; class Gammaproteobacteria; order Enterobacterales; family Enterobacteriaceae; genus Enterobacter; species Enterobacter sp. 50793107. Next base: position 6,344 of record NZ_LNII01000044.1, read on the forward strand.
CGCATCACCCCGATTGTGGGCATGCTGCAGGGCGTGGTCGAGAAGGGGGGCGATTTGCGCGTTGAAGTGGCCGACACCAACGAAAGCAAAGAGCTGATGAAGTTCTGCCGTAAGTTCACCGTACCGCTGCGCGCGGCGCTGCGTGATGCCGGCGTGCTGACAAACTACGAAACGCCAAAACGTCCGGTCGTGCATATCTTCTTTATTGCCCCGGGCTGCTGCTACGCCGGTTACTCTTATACCAACAACAACTCTCCGTTCTTTATGGGGATCCCACGCCTGAAGTTCCCGGCTGATGCGCCGAGCCGTTCAACCCTGAAGCTGGAGGAGGCGTTTCACGTCTTTATTCCGGCGGATGAGTGGGATGAGCGTCTGGCCAACGGCATGTACGCGGTCGATCTCGGCGCGTGCCCAGGTGGCTGGACCTATCAGCTGGTGAAACGCAACATGTGGGTGTCGTCTGTTGATAACGGCCCGATGGCGCAAAGCCTGATGGACACCGGGCAGGTCACGTGGCTGCGTGAAGACGGTTTCCGCTATCGTCCAACCCGCAATAACATCTCCTGGATGGTGTGCGATATGGTGGAAAAACCAGCGAAAGTGGCGGCGCTGATGGCCTCCTGGCTGGTGAACGGCTGGTGCCGTGAGACGATTTTTAACCTCAAGCTGCCAATGAAAAAACGCTATGAGGAGGTCTCTCAGAACCTGGCCTATATTCAGCAGCAACTGGATGAACACGGCATTAACGTGGAGATCCAGGCGCGTCAGCTGTATCACGATCGCGAAGAGGTGACGGTGCATATTCGTCGCTGGTGGGCGGCCGTGGGCGGGCGTCGCGACGAGCGATAGGCCCCTCAACCTAACCCTCTCCTCAACGGGGAGAGGGGACGCTTAACGCTCTAATCTCAACTGCTGCAAATTCCCGTCCAGCTGTAAATCCGTCTGTAACGTCGCCACATCCCGGCAGATAAAGGCCATTTCTTTATGGGCCTCCAGCTTCTTACGCCATTTTTCCGGAACTTCGTCGAGCCGGGCGTAGATCCCTTCCAGGTTCTGAAAATCCGTCAGCAACTGTGCGGCGCTTTTTGGCCCAATACCGGCAACGCCCGGCACTTTAGAGCTGCTGATCCCCGCCAGCCCCCAGTAGTCAGGAAGTTGCTCAGGCGAGACGCCAAATTCACTGGCAATAAACGGGGCGTCGAGCCAGCGTTTCTGGAAGTAATCACGAATGCGGATAGTGGGTGAGAGCAGCTGGCAGTAGCCTTTATCCGTCGACACAATGGTTGCCTGATGCCCGGCGCTGGCCACTTTGACCGCAAGCGTCGCCGCGAGATCGTCCGCTTCATTGCCCTGGGCGCCCCAGCAGGGCACGCCGCGCTTTTCGAATGCCGAGCGAATCATCGGCATTTCTGAATGCAAATCGTCCGGCATGGGGGCCCGTCCGGCTTTATAGTCTGGCAAACGCTGATGTCGCCAGCCGGAATTACGCGCCTCGTCATCAAATACGGCCACGACATGCGTCGGTTCGCTGTGGCGAATAAGTTGCTCCAGCGCGTGCAAACAGGTGTCCTTACAGGGCGTGCCTTGCACTGCATGGATCCGGCGAATCAGGTTGAGCGCGTCGACGATAAGCAAATGAACAGCCACAGATAATCTCCCTTCTATCTCATGAAGGAAGGGTAACACTGTCAGCGGTATGAAACTATGCGCGGCGGGGAAAACAGGAAGAAGCCTCGCAAAACGAGGCTTCCTGAGAGGCTTAATCGCAGGTCACGATCTTCATTGCCAGACCACCGCGAGAGGTTTCACGGTATTTGGCGTTCATATCTTTACCGGTTTCGTACATGGTTTCGATAACCTTATCGAGGCAGACGCGTGGCTCGCTGGTGCGGCGCAGCGCCATACGTGCGGCGTTCACTGCCTTCACGGAGGCGATCGCGTTACGTTCGATACACGGCACCTGAACCTGTCCGGCAACCGGGTCACAGGTCAGCCCCAGGTTATGCTCCATGCCGATTTCGGCGGCGATGCAGACCTGCGCCGGGCTTGCGCCTAACAGCTCTGCCAGACCCGCAGCGGCCATGGAACAGGCCACGCCCACTTCACCCTGACAGCCCACTTCCGCGCCGGAAATGGAGGCGTTCATCTTATACAGAGAACCAATCGCACTGGCGACCAGCAGGTAGCGCGCCAGCGAGTTGGCGTTCACTTCACGGATAAACTTGTCGTAGTACGCCAGTACGGCCGGAACGATACCGCAGGCGCCGTTGGTTGGCGCCGTGACCACGCGGCCCCCTGCGGCGTTCTCTTCGTTCACCGCCAGGGCGAACATGTTGATCCAGTCTACGACGGCCATTGGGTCGGTGGTCGTTTTATCGGTGCTCACCAGCATACGGCGCAGCGCGGCCGCACGACGCGGTACGCGAAGCTTACCGGGCAGAACGCCTTCGGTGGTGATCCCGCGTTCAATCCCGCCGCGCATCACCTCCCAGACGTTAGCAAAGTGCTGTTCCAGCTCCGCTTTGCTGTGCAGGGCCAGCTCGTTTTTCATCATCAGACCGGAGAGGGAAAGCCCCGTCTCCTGACAGTGACGCTGGAGATCGGCCGCAGTTTTGTACGGATACGGCACGTCAACAGATGAGGTGCTGGTTTGACCAAAGTGGTCTTCGTCGACAATAAACCCGCCGCCGATAGAGTAATAGGTCTGGCTGTAAACCGCAGTGTCGCCGGCCAGCGCGGTAATGCGCATGCCGTTTTCGTGCAGCGACAGGTTGTCCGCATGGAAATTCATGCAATGGTCAACCGGGAATTCCACTTCGTGTTCGCCGTTTGCCAGCAGCAGGCGACCGTGGGTGTTTACGTCCTGGATGAAGCCAGGGATCGCATCAATATCAACGGTATCCGGCAGGTTTCCCGCCAGGCCCATGATAATGGCGATATCGGTATGGTGGCCTTTTCCGGTCAGGGAAAGCGAGCCGTACACATCGACAACCACGCGGGTGATGTCGTGCAAGATGCCGCGTGCAATCAAGTCATCCGTGAACTGCTTACCGGCTTTCATTGGTCCGACAGTGTGAGAGCTGGAAGGACCAATACCGATTTTGAAGATATCGAATACGCTAATCATGATGCGTCCATTGCTTTCAGTCAGAGAGGAAGGAGTGCGCCGTCCGGGGACGGCGCGGGTGATAATCAGAACATGGTGTACAGGGAGTAGAAGATCGCAGAGATAGCGATAAGCCCCATGATAACCACAAAGATGTTGCTCACATGACCGCTGTACTTACGCATAGCAGGGACTTTCTGAATTGCGTACATCGGCATCAGGAACAAAATCATCGCGATAACCGGACCGCCCAGGGTTTCAATCATGCCCAGGATGCTTGGGTTCAGCGTAGCAACGGCCCAGGTGGTAAGCAGCATGAACAGTGCAGTGATTTTGTTCAGCTTGCTGATTTCAATGCTCTTGCCTTTACCGCGCAGAGATTTGATCACCATACCGTTAAAACCTTCACGTGCGCCCAGGTAGTGGCCGAGGAAGGATTTGGTGATGGCGATAATGGCGATGATCGGTGCCATCCACGCAATAATCGGTGCGTTAAAGTGGTTCGCCAAGTAAGACAGAATGGAGATGTTCTGCTCTTTCGCTGCTGCCAGGTCCGCCGGGGAGAGGCTCAGTACGCAGCTGAAGACGAAGAACATTACGGTCAGCACCATCATGATGTGTGCACGTGCCAGGATGCTGGAGCACTTCTTCTCTGCGCCTGCGCCGTACTCTTCACGCTTCGCCACGGCGAAGGAAGAGATGATCGGGGAGTGGTTAAAGGAGAAGACCATTACCGGAATCGCCAGCCACAGGGTCATCATCAGGCCGTTACCGGTTGCAGATGCGCTGCTCAGGGAGAGGGTTTCCAGCGCCGCACCGTTCCACTGTGGGATCAGGTAGCAGGCCAGCACCATCAGTGCGGCAACAAACGGGAACACCAGGACGCTCATCGCTTTAACGATCATCTGCTCGCCGAAGCGCACGATGGTCATCATACCGACGATCAGGATCAGGGACAGAATGGCACGCGGTGGCGGCGTCATCTGCAGCTGGTGCGTCATGAAGCTTTCAACGGTGTTGGTGATCGCCACGCTGTAAACCAGCAGAATCGGGTAAATGGCGAAGAAGTAGAGCAGGGTAATCAGTTTCCCTGCGCCAACGCCGAAATGCTCTTCAACCACTTCAGTGATGTCTTCGCCCGGGTTTTTACCGGACAGCACGAAGCGGGTCAGACCGCGGTGTGCGAAGAAGGTCATCGGGAACGCGATGATGGCCATAATGATCAGCGGGATCAGACCGCCGACGCCTGCGTTGATAGGAAGGAACAGTACACCAGCGCCGATTGCTGTGCCGTAAAGGCCAAGCATCCACATGGTATCCGTTTTGCGCCAACCACTTCGGGATTCAATCGAAGCAACGGTGCTGGTTTGAGTGGTTTCCATCTGTATCTCCTGGAGGAAGCAAATTGTCAGGTTTGTAGTCAAATCCGATGAAAAAATGCCTGACGGTAATATGAAATTCGTTCAGTGACGGTTTTTTAATAATTTTCACCCGTAACTATTGGCGGGCGGAAAGATACATTCTACTTATGAATGTATCAGTGATCGCGATCCCAAATGCAATAATCCACTCATGATGTGGGTATATTTAGACCATTTCTCTGTTAAAAAAACATCAAAGAGAATTTACGGGCGCGAAGGCTACCATTAACAACATATGTCCGGAAAGAGCGGCCCCGAAGATAGGTGTCTTGCGCTGTAAAGATGGTGGGTTTTAGGATTTTCTGATGAGTAATTTGCTTTAAAGCTGATAATTTATGGTTTTAAAATCCAGGTAATCGTTTGCGTTGGCGTGCAGTTTATAAATTCTATAAGCGATAACTATGAATTGATGCGAAAAAAAGGCCGGGTAACGACAGAACGCGCCCCGGCCCTCAGAAGAACGATTAACGCCTTATGTGCAGATTTCGTAGCAAGGAATATAAGCCGAGCCCGGCAGCTTCATACGGTGTTGGGCGACAAAGCCTTGCAGCATGTCGTCCATGCGGCGCATCATCTCCGGGTCACCGTGGATCTTATACGGGCCAAACTGCTCGATGGCGCGGATCCCCACCTCTTTCACGTTACCCGCCACAATGCCCGAGAAGGCGCGTCGCAGGTCGGCGGCCAGCACTTCTACCGGCTGGTCAGGATAGAGTTTCAGGTTCGCCATATTCTCATGCGAAGGCTCGAACGGGATCTGCAGATCCGGCGCAATACGGATTGACCAGTTAAAGCTGTAGGCATCACCGGTATCACGACGGTTCTCTTTCACCAGCGGCATCGCTTTTTTCATCTGACGCGCCACTTCTGCTGCATCGTCAATGATAATGCGATAGTGACGACGCGCGGCTTCACCCAGCGTATGCACGATAAACTCGTCCAGCACGCGGAAGTAGTCGGCACTCTCTTTCGGCCCGGTCAGGATCAGCGGCAGAACCTGATCTTTGTTGGCCGGGTTCATCAGGATCCCCAGCAGATAGAGCAGCTCCTCTGCCGTACCCACGCCGCCCGGGAAGATGATGATGCCGTGAGCGATACGGACAAACGCTTCCAGACGCTTTTCGATATCCGGCATGATAATCAGCTCGTTGACCAGCGGGTTAGGTGGCTCAGCGGCGATGATCGACGGCTCGGTCATGCCGATAAAGCGCCCCTCTTTATAACGCTGCTGGGCATGACCCACGGCGGCACCTTTCATTGGCGCTTCCATCGCGCCTGGGCCACAGCCGGTGCAGATATTCAGCTCACGCAGACCGAGCTGGGTACCCACCCGACGGGCGTACAGGTATTCGGTTTCGTTAATGGAGTGACCGCCCCAGCAGACGACCATATTCGGTGCTTCGCCAACGTGCAGGGCACGGGCGTTACGCAGAATAGAAAACACCAGGTTGGTGATATGAACCGAGCTTTCCAGGTCAAGATGCTGGAAGCGGCCCGCGTTGTGGATCTGCCCGTTAACAAACAGGATGTCACGCAGCACGGCAAACAGGTTGGCCTGCAGGGAACGAATAATCCGCCCGTCGACGAAGGCCTCTTCCGGCGGGTTGATCACTTCAAGTTTTACGCCGCGCTCGCGGCGCAGCACGTTGATATCAAAGCTTTCGAAGCGGGATAACAGTTCTTTACTGTTGTCTGTCAGGCTTCCGGAGTTCAGTACGGCAAGTGAACAGTTACGAAACAGTTGATAAAGATCGCTGCTGGCCGTGCGTTTAAGCATGTCCACTTCCAGCTGCGACAACATATCCATTGAGCCAAGCGGGCTAATATGTGTAATCAAGTGAGCTCCTTATGGGACGATTATCGTCATTCCCTGCTGATTACAATAGCCCTGCCGCGTGACGTTTCACAACCTAAAGCGCTGCATTACCCGCGCATATTGTGAAAATATTTATATTACTGACGCACCAGTCGGCCCGTTGCAGGCACAAAATCGGTATTGGTGCGCCACGGGTTAATATCCAGCCCGCCACGACGGGTGTAGCGCGCGTACACGCTCAGCGTTTCTGGCTGGCAGAAGCGCTGAATATCGCTGAAGATGCGCTCCACGCACTGCTCGTGGAATTCGTTGTGATGGCGGAACGACACCAGATAGCGCAGCAGCTTTTCCCGGTCAATTTTGGGGCCGCGATACTGGATTTGCACAGAACCCCAGTCCGGCTGGTGGGTGATCAGGCAGTTGGACTTCAGCAGATGGCTGACCAGCGTCTCTTCCACGATCTTCCCGCTTGCCGCATTTTCCAGGTACCCGGCGCTGAACTCGTAGTTATCCACCTCGATATCCTGATCGTCAATGCAGGTGCCGTTAAAATGGGCGACAGGTTGCCCTTCCAGTTCATTCAGGCGATACAGCGCAACGGTCACGTTGCCCTGGGCACAGGCGCGTAAATCACGCTCCAGCGTGTGCTGAACCTCTTCCAGGCTGGTGAATTTGGTCTGATTAAAACTGTTGAGATACAGCTTGAAGCTTTTGGATTCCACCAGGTTAAGGCTGGCATGATCCAGCTCAACCTGGCCTACCGCCACCTGCGGCAGACCGCGAGCATTCAGCCAGGAGAGCTCATACAGCGTCCAGATATCACCGCCGACAAACGGCAGCGCGTCTGCACGCAGCCCTAAAGGATCGCGGTTAAGGCTGCGCGGAACGCCCTGCAGCAGGCTGGCATCGTAGGTGTCGCGGTAATCGGTCGATTTACCCAGCGTTAAGCCACTTAACGCCTGATGATTTTCGTAAGACATGTTTCATAGTCACTTTACAGGTACACTTAGGGCTGAGTTTATCCTGTCTTACCAGAAGAGAGAAATCGGTGGATATCGAAACTGCAAATGCCCTTAAGACCTTCACGACCCGTTACTGCGACGCATGGCATGACACCCAGGGCACCTGGCCGCAAAGTGCTGATCTCTATGGTGTGCCTTCGCCCTGCATTATCTCTTCGGTGGACGACTACGTTATCTGGCAGCCGCAGCCCTGGTCTGTCGAGGAGAATGTAAATGCGGTTGAACGGGCAATGGACATTGTGGTACAATCAGCGGTTCACGCGTTCTACACCACGCAGTTTGCAGGGGATATGCCTGCCCGCTTTGGTGAGATAACGCTGACGCTGTTGCAGACCTGGAGCGAAGACGATCTGCAGCGTGTTCAGGAAAACCTGATTGGTCATCTGGTCACGCAAAAACGCCTTAAGCTTTCTCCGACACTCTTTATTGCCACGCTGGACAGTGAACTGGATGTTATTTCCGTCTGCAACCTGTCTGGTGAAGTGATCAAAGAGACAATCGGCACCCGCAATCGCGAGACCCTCGCCCCCTCACTTGCGGATTTCCTTACCCGACTTGAGCCGCTTCTGTAATCCATCATGCTACAGCGCGTGTGAGAGATCTCTTACACGGTTTGTGAGAGATCGCCGCAACGATCAGTATTACCTTACGTAATTAAGAAAAATATTATGATAATTATCAAAGTATTAATAAAATTCTGACGCAGCAAACCCGCTTTTCAGAGGCTGACAACGCTTACAGGGTGGGTTGTAAGACGAAGCGGAATAGCGGATTCTATCTCTGTCGACAGGACGCCGACACGAGAAACGAACATCAGGATGATGGCGCTTCTCACACAGGACACGTCAGGATGGCGCTGCAGGAAGGCTTCAGGATGAAGCAAAGGATAACGCAGGACGCGTAAGGGACACCTCCAGGAAGGAGAACGAGAGCCGCTCAGGATGGTCGGTGGGTCAGGATGGCCAGGACGTTTCAGGATGAAACAGACACATCAGGACGATGTGTGCAGGATGCAAACAGTTTACGGATGAACAGGCCTTCGGGCTTCAGGAAAAGTTGTCACGGAAGAGCAGGGAGCATAAATTGTAGCTGGAATGCTGCGAAACGAACCGGGAGCACTGTTTTTACAGTGCTCCCTTTTTTTATTTCTGCTGCCTGCAATGCTATGCTGCGCGCCGTTCATTTTTTCAGTTGAGGTTACTATGACGCAACACGATAGCGTTCGTGCCCGGTTGCACGCCATCGAAGCTCTTTTGCGCCAACATCAGCTGTGGCAGGAGACCGCGCCGCAGCCAGAGGCGTTCGCAAGTACCCAGCCGTTCTGCCTGGATACGCTGGCACCGTTTGAGTGGCTCCAGTGGGTGTTAATTCCCCGTATGCATGCGCTGCTGGAGGGGGGACATCCGCTGCCGCAGGCGTTTGCGGTCTCGCCTTACTATGAAATGGCGCTGGAGGCCACCCACCCGGCGCGTGCTGTCATGCTGGCTGAGCTGGAAAAGCTGGATGCGCTGTTTGCCGGTGATGACGCATGACGCTTGAGATCCTCTATCAGGATGAGTGGCTGGTGGCAGTGAACAAACCGTCGGGATGGCTGGTGCACCGCAGCTGGCTGGATCGTGACGAGAAGGTGGTTGTGATGCAGACCGTGCGCGACCAGATTGGTCAGCATGTGTTTACCGCCCATCGCCTGGACAGACCCACCTCCGGTGTACTGCTGATGGGATTGTCCAGCGAAGCGGGTCGTCTGCTGGCGCAGCAGTTTGAGCAGCATCAGATCCAGAAACGCTACCACGCGATCGTGCGTGGCTGGCTGACAGAAGCCGCCACGCTTGACTATCCTCTGGTGGAAGAGCTGGACAAAATCGCCGATAAATTTGCCCGTGATGACAAAGGTCCGCAACCTGCGGTAACCGAGTATCGCGGTATGGCGACGACTGAAATGCCGGTGGCAACCAGCAAATTTCCCACCACTCGCTACAGCCTGGTTGAGCTTTTGCCCAAAACCGGGCGTAAACACCAGCTCCGCCGACACCTGAAGCATTTGCGACATCCGATTATCGGTGACAGCAAGCATGGCGATCTGCGCCAGAACCGCAGTGCGGCTGAACATTTTGGTTGCGATCGTCTGATGCTGCACGCAAGCGAACTGAGCCTGACGCATCCGTTTACCGGCAAACCTCTGACGATCCATGCGGGTCTGGATGATGTCTGGATGCAGGCGCTGTCACAGTTTGGCTGGCTGGGGCAACTCCCCAAAAATGAAAGGGTTGAGTTTGTACCGGGCAACGTTCAGGATGAACGGCAAGCGCAATAATTTAGGGAACATATCATGGCTGAAGTAGGCATTTTTGTCGGTACAATGTACGGCAACTCGCTGCTGGTTGCGGAAGAGGCGGAAGCGATACTCACAAGCCAGGGTCATAAAGCCACGGTTTATGAAGACCCGGAACTGGCAGACTGGGAAAAGTATAAAGATAAATACATTCTGGTGGTCACCTCCACCACCGGGCAGGGCGATCTGCCGGACAGCATCGTGCCGCTTTTCCAGGGCATTAAAGATATTGGCTACCAGCCGGACGTTCACTACGGCATCATCGCCCTGGGCGACAGCTCTTACGCCAATTTCTGCGGCGGCGGCAAGCAGTTCGACGCACTCCTGCAGGAACAGAGCGCCCAGCGCGTGGGCGACATGCTGCTGATTGACGCCGGTGAACACCCGGAACCCGAAAGCGAATCAAACCCGTGGGTTGAGAACTGGGCCACACTGCTTAAATAACATCCTGCCCGGCGGCGCTTCGCTTGCGCGGGCCTGCGGGTTATTCAGGCCGGGTCAGGCGTTGCCGCCACCCGGCGATAACTTCCGCACCAAACGCCAATTCCGTGAACCATCTTCCATTCTTTTAGGCTTTTGCCACAAACAACCTTTCTCATGCCCCTTAATGTTGTGTTTTTGCACGGTGAGAGAACGTGTCACTCCTTCATATACTTTCCCGGTCACAATAAAACGGCTTCAGGCCGTACCAAAACGACAAACACAAATCTCATTCTGATTACCCTACCGGTGCTGTACAGAGTGAACCAGGCGAAAGCTATGTTTCAGGAGTGCAACAATGAGTACATTAAGCCACGCGGCGAGCAGTGCGGAGAAGCGCACTAACGCTCGCTACTGGATAGTGGTGATGCTGTTTATCGTCACGTCCTTTAACTATGGTGACCGCGCCACGCTGTCGATTGCCGGCTCTGAAATGGCAAAAGACATTGGGCTTGATCCGGTTGGCATGGGGTATGTTTTCTCCGCATTTTCATGGGCCTATGTTATTGGTCAGATCCCGGGTGGCTGGCTGCTCGATCGTTTTGGATCCAAGCGCGTCTACTTCTGGTCCATCTTTATCTGGTCGATGTTTACCCTGTTGCAGGGCTTCGTCGATATCTTCAGCGGCTTCGGTATTATCGTCGCGCTCTTTACTCTCCGCTTCCTGGTGGGGTTAGCAGAAGCGCCATCCTTCCCGGGTAATAGCCGCATCGTGGCCGCCTGGTTCCCGGCGCAGGAGAGGGGAACGGCGGTGGCGATTTTTAACTCTGCCCAGTATTTCGCGACAGTGATCTTTGCGCCAATCATGGGCTGGCTGACGCATGAAGTGGGCTGGTCACACGTCTTCTTCTTCATGGGCGGATTGGGGATTGTCATCAGCTTTATCTGGCTGAAAGTGATCCACGAGCCGAACCAACATCCGGGCGTGAACAAGAAAGAGCTGGAGTACATTGCGGAAGGCGGGGCGCTGATCAACATGGATCAGAAAAGCCAAAAAGCAAAAGTTCCGTTGAGCCAGAAATGGGCGCAGATCAAGCAGCTTGTCGGTTCGCGCATGATGATTGGCATCTACCTGGGGCAGTACTGCATTAACGCCTTAACCTACTTCTTTATCACCTGGTTCCCGGTCTATCTGGTGCAGGCACGCGGTATGTCGATTCTGAAAGCAGGCTTTGTCGCCTCCGTACCGGCTATCTGCGGCTTTGTGGGGGGCGTACTGGGTGGGGTGATTTCCGACTGGCTGATGCGTCGTACCGGTTCGCTGAACATCGCCCGTAAAACGCCAATTGTGCTCGGCATGTTGCTTTCAATGACCATGGTGTTCTGTAACTACGTCAGCGCGGAGTGGATGATCATCGGCTTTATGGCGATGGCCTTCTTCGGGAAAGGGATTGGTGCGCTGGGCTGGGCAGTGATGGCGGATACCGCGCCAAAAGAGATCAGCGGCCTGAGCGGCGGTCTGTTTAACATGTTCGGCAACATCTCCGGGATTGTCACCCCGATTGCCATTGGCTACATCGTCGGGACCACGGGCTCATTCAACGGTGCGCTGATTTATGTGGGTGTGCACGCCCTGGTGGCGGTCCTGAGCTATCTGGTGCTGGTGGGTGATATCAAACGCATTGAACTCAAACCTGTAGCGGAGCGTGGCTGATGACAACACAATCGAGCCCGGTTATTACCGACATGAAGGTCATCCCGGTGGCCGGCCAGGACAGCATGCTGCTTAACATTGGCGGCGCGCATAACGCCTGGTTTACCCGCAATATCGTGGTGCTGACCGACAGCGCAGGGAACACCGGCGTTGGGGAAGCGCCGGGTGGTGAGGTAATTTTCCAGACGCTGTCAGACGCCATTCCGCAGGTGGTCGGCCAGGAGGTCGCCCGTCTGAATAAAGTGGTCCAGCGTGTTCACAAAGGCAACCAGTCGGCGGACTTTGACACCTTCGGCAAAGGCGCCTGGACGTTTGAGCTGCGCGTCAATGCCGTCGCCGCGCTGGAGGCCGCCCTGCTCGATTTGCTCGGTAAGGCGCTGAACGTTCCGGTCTGTGAACTGCTGGGGCCGGGCAAACAGCGTGACGCGGTGACGGTACTCGGCTATCTGTTTTATGTTGGCGATCGGCAAAAAACCGATCTGCCTTATCTGGCGCACTCGCCGGGCCACCATGAGTGGTATCACCTGCGTCACCAGGAGGCGCTCTCCAGTGACGCGGTGGTTCGGCTGGCCGAGGCGGCACAGGACCGCTACGGTTTTAAAGACTTCAAACTCAAAGGCGGGGTATTACCCGGCGAGCAGGAGATTGAAACCGCGCGTGCGCTCAAGAAACGTTTTCCGGATGCCCGCATTACCGTTGACCCTAACGGTGCCTGGCTGCTGGATGAGGCTATCGCCCTGTGCAAAGGGCTGGGGGATGTCCTGACCTACGCGGAAGATCCGGTTGGGGCTGAACAAGGCTTCTCGGGTCGCGAGGTGATGGCGGAATTCCGACGTGCCACCGGGCTACCGGTCGCTACGAACATGATCGCCACCAACTGGCGTGAAATGGGCCATGCGGTCATGCTGAATGCGGTCGATATTCCGCTGGCAGACCCGCACTTCTGGACGCTTTCTGGCGCCGTGCGTGTGGCGCAGCTGTGTGATGACTGGGGGCTCACCTGGGGTTGTCACTCCAATAACCATTTCGATATTTCGCTGGCGATGTTTACCCATGTTGGCGCGGCGGCACCGGGTCACCCAACCGCTATCGACACACACTGGATTTGGCAGGAGGGTGAGGCCCGTCTGACGAAAAATCCGCTGGAAATTAAAAACGGCACCATCGCGGTACCGGATGCGCCGGGATTGGGCGTGGAGATTGACTGGGATCAGGTCCACAAGGCGCATGAAGCGTATAAAAAACTGCCGGGCGGCGCGCGTAATGATGCCGGGCCGATGCAGTACCTGATCCCTGGCTGGACATTTGACCGTAAGCGCCCTGTTTTTGGACGTCACTGATAAAAGGATTGCACCATGAGCACTTTTACCACCCCTGTTGTTACTTCCATGCAGATCATTCCGGTTGCCGGCCATGACAGCATGCTGATGAACCTGAGCGGCGCACATGCGCCGTTTTTCACCCGCAATATTGTCATTATTAAAGATAACGCCGGGCATACCGGCGTGGGGGAAATCCCGGGCGGTGAGAAGATCCGCAAAACGCTTGAAGACGCCATCCCGCTGGTGGTGGGAAAAACGCTGGGCGAATATAAAAACGTCTTAAATACCGTGCGGAATACCTTTGCCGATCGCGATGCGGGTGGCCGTGGGCTGCAAACGTTTGATCTGCGCACCACCATCCACGTGGTGACCGGCATCGAAGCCGCCATGCTGGACCTGTTAGGTCAACACCTGGGGGTTAACGTTGCTTCCCTGCTGGGTGAGGGGCAGCAACGCAGTGAAGTGGAGATGCTGGGCTATCTGTTCTTTGTTGGCGACCGCAACCTGACGCCGTTGCCATACCAGAGCCAGCCGGACGAGCGATGTGACTGGTACCGACTCCGCCATGATGAAGCGATGACGCCGGATGCGGTGGTGCGCCTGGCGGAGGCCGCGTACGAAAAATATGGTTTTAATGATTTCAAACTGAAGGGCGGCGTGCTGGCCGGAGAAGAAGAGGCCGAAGCTATCTCAGCCCTGGCTAAACGATTCCCGCAGGCGCGCGTCACGCTGGATCCGAACGGGGCCTGGTCGCTTGATGAAGCGATCGCCATCGGCAAGCAGCTGAAAGGCGTGCTGGCCTACGCGGAGGATCCGTGCGGGGCAGAACAAGGTTTCTCTGGCCGTGAAGTGATGGCGGAGTTCCGCCGCGCCACGGGCTTACCTACCGCGACCAACATGATCGCCACCGACTGGCGTCAGATGGGGCACACCTTGTCCCTGCAGTCTGTCGATATTCCGCTGGCGGACCCGCATTTCTGGACGATGCAGGGCTCGGTACGCGTGGCGCAGATGTGCCATGAGTTCGGTCTGACCTGGGGCTCGCACTCCAATAACCACTTCGATATCTCGCTGGCGATGTTCACCCACGTGGCCGCTGCCGCGCCGGGCACGATTACCGCGATCGACACCCACTGGATCTGGCAGGAAGGCAATCAGCGCCTGACGAAAGCGCCGTTTGAAATCAAAGGGGGGATGGTGCAGGTCCCGTCCACACCGGGTCTGGGCGTGGAACTGGATATGGATCAGGTGATGAAAGCCCATGAGCTGTACCAGAAACATGGGCTGGGTGCGCGCGATGACGCGATGGCGATGCAGTATCTGATCCCAGAGTGGACATTCGACAATAAACGTCCGTGCATGGTACGATAAACGCATTGGGACCGCTCCCATGAGCGGTTCTTTACGTGGTGTATGCTTAACGTAACGACTATGCGTAAGGATGGCTTATGAAAATTGTTATCGCACCGGACTCGTATAAGGAAAGTTTGAGTGCGCTTGAGGTTGCGACAGCGATAGAGCAGGGTTTTCGCGAGATCTTTCCTGAGGCGGTTTACGTCAAACTGCCGGTCGCGGACGGCGGTGAAGGCACCGTCGAAGCGATGATCGCGGCAACGCAGGGACGCATTGTGCATGTTCCGGTGACCGGCCCTCTGGGCCATCGCGTGGAAGGGTTTTACGGGATATCCGGCGACGAGAAGAGCGCCTTTATCGAAATGGCGGCGGCCAGTGGTCTTGAGCTGGTTGCACCTTCGCAGCGCGATCCTCTGAAAACGACCTCCTGGGGCACGGGTGAACTTATCCGTCACGCGCTGGATGCGGGCGTTAAGCATATCATCATCGGCATCGGTGGCAGCGCCACCAATGATGGCGGTGCAGGAATGGTGCAGGCGCTGGGGGCCAGGCTGCTGGACGACCGTGAACAGCCGCTGGGGCAGGGCGGAGGCGAGCTGGGCAAACTTGCCCGTATCGACCTGAGCGGGCTGGACAAGCGTCTGGCCGAGTGCCGCATAGAAGTGGCCTGCGATGTGACGAATCCGCTTACCGGTAAGCTGGGCGCATCAGCGGTTTTTGGCCCGCAAAAGGGTGCCACACCCGAGATGATCATCACTCTGGACAACGCGCTTGCGCACTATGCGCGGGTCATTGCCCGGGATCTTGATATGGATGTGCTCAACCTGGCGGGCGGCGGCGCGGCAGGTGGAATGGGGGCGGCGCTGTACGCCTTCTGCGGTGCGCAGCTGCGCCAGGGCATTGAGATCGTCACCGATGCGCTACATCTGGCTGACCAGATTGCCGATGCGGATTTGGTGATAACGGGTGAAGGTCGCATCGACAGCCAGACGATCCACGGCAAAGTGCCGGTTGGGGTGGCGAAGGTAGCCAAACGCTTCAACAAGCCGGTTATCGGGATTGCAGGCAGTCTGACGGCGGACGTTGGCGTCGTGCACGATCACGGCATCGATGCGGTGTTTAGCGTGATTTACACCATCTGCTCGCTGGAAGATGCGCTGGAAAACGCCAGCGAGAACGTCAGGATGGCCGCAAGAAATATCGCGGCGGTACTGAAACTCGGGCAGGGGATGTAGTTCTCCCTTACCCAGTGGGAGAGGGGTGAGGGTGTAGGCCCGGTAAGCGTCGCGCCACCGGGCATTTACCTCAGTTTCCTAACACCTTCATCGCTTCCCGCGTCACGTTATCCATCTCATCCAGCAGTTCAAGGAACTCCGGTTCCAGTTCAGATTCTGGTGTCCCTGCGCGTAGCTGCTGCTCCAGCAGCTGGCAGAGGTTTTTCAGGCGGGGCACGCCGCTGTAACCACAGCTACCGTGCAGCTTGTGGATAGCCTGCAGCAGCTCCTCCGGGTTTTCGCCCACCAGCTGTTCTTCTACCTTATTGCGAATTTCCGGCAGAAACGCGACCAGCATCTGTAGCATCTCGCGGGCTAAATCAGGTTTCCCCGCCGCCTGGCGTAACGCAAGCTGCCAGTCAAAGGTGGCGTTCTGATTCACGCTAATCTCAATTGGTTCTGCTGATAAGGTATACGTACCGCCGATATGCCCCGGCTTATAGCGCAGCAGCAGGTTATGCAGTTTCTCTTCGTCGATAGGCTTCGCCAGATAATCGTTCATTCCGGCGCCGAGCAGCTTCTCTTTCTGCCCGGCCATCGCATGCGCGGTCACGGCAATGACCGGCGTTTGCTGTTGATGAGGTAGCTGGCGGATAAGCTCACAGGCGCGAATGCCATCCATACCCGGCATTTGAATATCCATCAGAATCAAATCGAACTGCATCTGTTTGGCCAGTTCAACCGCCTCAGCACCGCTTGTGCAGAGCTCGACATGCTGAACCTGATCCTCAAGCAGCACGCCAATCAGCTTCAGGTTTGCTGGATTATCATCCACCGCCATCACGCTCATCGGCAGCCTCTGCTCGTCATTAATCAGTGCCACGGCATGCTCATTCAGGCGGCAGTAGGCCGTCAAAGCAGGCAACAAGCGTGTGGCGGTGAGCGGTTTAAGCAGACAGGCGGCCGCCCCGTCGTTTTTCAACTCTTCGGCATTGATTTGCGCATGGCACGGCAGCGCCAGCAGCAGGTAGTCGGTCATTGATGCGGCTTTCGCCAGCCGTTCCTGCTGCATGGTGAGCTCCCCGGTAAAGGTGACCGGGATCCCCATCAGCAGGATGTCGTAATGCTCAACGGTAAGCGCAGAGAAGGTCGGGCTGTAGACCACCTCCAGCGGCGTGGTGCTTAAGATGTCCAGCGTGCACTGGGCAGCGGCGGCGTTCGGCTCCACGTAAGCGAGGCGCTTGCCTTTCAGGCAATCCGTCACCGGGCCGTCCGTCAGCACGTTCGGGTTGAGATCCAGGTTGATATGGAACCAGAACGTCGACCCCCGGTTTGGCTGGCTGTGGAAAGAGATATCGCCACCCATCTCTTTAACCAGTTTTTGTGTGATAACCAGCCCCAGGCCCGTACCACCGTGACGCCGCGAAATACTCGCATCCGCCTGACGAAACGCCTGGAACAGACGGGATTGATCCCGTTCGGGAATGCCAATGCCGGTATCGCGGATCTGAACTTCAATCTGTACTTTGTTATTACTGATGGCACGTTTTTCCACCAGAATGTCGATGTTGCCGCTTTCGGTAAATTTGATGGCATTACCGACAAGATTGGTAATGACCTGCTGCAGGCGCAGCGGATCGCCGATGACGTTATCCGGCACGTCGTTTTTAATGTTCAGCGTCAGCTCAAGCCCTTTGTCGTGCGACGAGTGCGCCAGCAGCGTAACCACCTCATCAAGCGTACTGCGCAGCGGGAACGGAATGCTCTCCAGGATCAGCTTGCCCGCTTCCAGCTTGGAGAAGTCCAGCACGTCATTAATGATCGCCAGCAGATTGTTGGCCGAGCGTTCAATGGTGTGCAGGTGATCGCGCTGGGTGGGGTTAAGCTCGCTCTTCAGGGTCAGGCGGGTAAAGCCAATCACGCCATTGAGCGGCGTACGCAGCTCGTGTGACATATTGGCAAGGAACTCCGATTTAATGCGGGCAGCCTCCTGGGCACGCTTTTTCGCCAGATCCAGCTCGACGTTCTGGATCTCCATCTGTTCCAGCGTTTCGCGCAGATCCGAAGTGGCCTGATCCACGTTATGCTGCATCTCTTCGTGATAGGCCGCCAGCGACATCGCCATCGAGTTGATGCCGTTTTTCAGCATGTCCAGTTCGCCCAGCATAAACCCTTCCACGCGGCTATCGAGCTGGCCACGGCGAATGCGGTCAACGGTGTTGACCATATTGCGGATGGGCCCGGTCACATCGCGCATCAGTCGCCAGCCGAAGATGAGCGCAATGCCGATACAGAACAGCATCATCACGCCGGAGATAAAAATCTCTTTGTACTGCTGCAGTCGCACCGACTTGAGGTCCAGCTCCAGCGCCACATATCCGAGCATATTGCTGCTGGACTTGGCGTCGGATTGCGCGGACTCATCCGGCGAATAACTTTCCGAAATTATCGGCGTGCGCAGGATCATAATATCGCCCCGTCGCATCACCGTGAGATGGCGCGGGAACGGCGAACCGTCAGGAATTTTTAACGCTGCCGGATCAAGATGAAAATTAGAGGTGACGAACAGCCGGTTATGCTCGTCATAGACGGAGATCGCACGCACAATATCCGAGTGGCGGCGATGCAACACACTGATTAACTGACCAATCGATTCGCGGTTTTGCAGGTTCATCCCGTATTCGCTGGACACGGCCAGCGGTTCGATGATGCTGGCTCCGGCATCTTCCAGCTGTCGCTGCAGGTCGTTATAGCGGTGCACAACGAAGAAGATGCTCAGCAGCAAACCGATGAGAACGGTGGGGGCGAGGATCAAAATCATCATGCGCGCGCGCAGGCTGTAGTTGGTCATGGCGTTCCGTTATGGGACAATTAAGATAATTATGTATATTTGAGAAAATTCCCGGCGATGGCGCAATTCTACTCTGCAAAGCGACGCGTGACGACGCGTCAGATCATCACTGTCGAAGCCACGGACCTTGACCCTTTTGGTCAGGGCGTCGCGCATCACAATGGTAAGACACTGTTTATAACAGGTTTGCTGCCCACAGAACGAGCAGAAATTACGCTGACGGAAGATAAACGCCAGTACGCACGCGGGAAGGTGAAGCGCCGTCTGACCACCAGCCCGGAGCGCACAGAGCCACGCTGCCCGCATTTTGGCGTCTGCGGAGGCTGCCAGCAACAACATGCCAGCGTAGTTTTACAGCAAAAAAGTAAGAGTAATGCCCTGGCACGCCTGCTCAGGCATGACGTTGACGACATCATTGCCGACCAACCCTGGGGCTATCGTCGTCGCGCGCGGCTGAGCCTAAGCTATCAGCCCAAAAACGAGCGGCTGGAGATGGGGTTTCGCAAAGCGGGCTCCAGCGATATCGTCGATATCAGGCAGTGCCCCATTTTGGTGCCCCGTCTTGAGGCATTGCTCCCGGACGTGCACGCATGCCTGTCCGGGCTGGACAGTGTTCGCCACCTCGGGCATGTGGAACTGGTCCTGGCAAACAATGGTCCGCTGATGGTGCTGCGCCATACCGCGCCGTTGTCCAAAAAAGACCGCGAAAAACTGGAACGCTTTTCGCATTCCCACGAGCTGGCGCTTTTTCTCGCCCCACAAAGCGAGATACTGGAGCAGGTTACAGGTGACGCGCCCTGGTATGCGTCAAACGGACTACGCTTAACGTTCAGTCCGCGGGATTTCATCCAGGTTAATGACGGTGTTAATCAGCAGATGATCGAAACCGCGCTGACGTGGCTGGATGTCCAGCCGACCGACCGCGTGCTTGATCTCTTCTGCGGCATGGGCAATTTCACGCTGCCGCTGGCCCGTAAAGCGGCGAGTGTTGTGGGGGTAGAAGGCGTCGACGCGCTGGTGGCGAAAGGCCAGGAGAATGCGCAACAGAACGGCTTGCAAAATGTGACATTCTTTCATCAAAATCTGGAGGAAGATGTCACGCAGCAGCCCTGGGCAAAACAGGGCTTTGACAAAATCCTGCTCGACCCGGCACGGGCAGGCGCACCGGGCGTGATGCAGCATATAATTAAACTCGCCCCGAAACGCGTGGTCTACGTTTCCTGTAACCCGGCAACGCTTGCCCGGGATAGCGAGGCATTACTCAGCGCGGGTTACCAGATTCAGCGTCTGGCAATGCTGGACATGTTCCCGCACACTGGGCATCTGGAATCAATGGTGTTGTTCGAGCACATCTAATTAGTTTGGCTTGTCGACTTCGACAGGCCCTGGTCCCTAAAGGAGAGGACGATGGTTGCGGTAAGAAGTGCACATCTTAATAAAGCTGGTGAGTTTGACCCTCAAAAATGGATCGCAAGTCTGGGAATTTCCAGCCAGCAGTCGTGTGAACGCTTAACCGAAACCTGGGCCTATTGTCAGCGCACCACGCTGGGGCATCCGGACGCCGAGCTGCTGCTGTGGCGCGGCGTGGAGATGGTCGAAATCTTATCCATGCTCAATATGGATATCGAAACACTGCAGGCCGCGCTTCTGTTCCCGCTTGCCGATGCGGACGTCGTCACGGAAGACGTGCTGCGTGAAAGCGTCGGAAAATCGGTCGTGGCGCTGATCCACGGTGTCCGCGATATGGCGGCCATTCGTCAGCTCAAAGCCGCGCACACCGATTCCGTCTCCTCTGAACAGGTCGATAACGTTCGCCGGATGCTGCTGGCCATGGTGGATGATTTCCGCTGCGTGGTCATCAAGCTTGCCGAGCGTATCGCCCACCTGCGTGAAGTGAAGGACGCGCCGGAAGATGAGCGCGTACTCGCCGCCAAAGAGTGTACAAACATCTATGCGCCGCTGGCGAACCGCTTAGGCATTGGTCAGCTCAAATGGGAGCTGGAAGACTACTGCTTCCGTTATCTGCACCCGGCGGAATATAAGCGCATTGCGAAACTGCTGCATGAACGCCGTATCGACCGCGAACACTATATTGAAGAATTTGTCAGCGGGTTGCGCCAGTCGATGAAGGAAGAGAACGTCCGTGCCGAAGTGTACGGTCGGCCAAAGCATATCTACAGCATCTGGCGCAAAATGCAGAAGAAACACCTCGCCTTTGACGAGCTGTTCGACGTGCGTGCCGTGCGTATTGTGGCGGAGCGTCTGCAGGACTGCTACGCCGCACTGGGGATCGTGCACACGCACTTCCGCCATCTGCCGGATGAGTTCGATGACTATGTCGCCAACCCGAAACCTAACGGCTACCAGTCTATTCATACCGTGGTGCTGGGCCCCGGCGGTAAAACGGTTGAAATTCAGATCCGTACCAAACAGATGCACGAAGACGCCGAGCTGGGTGTCGCCGCGCACTGGAAATACAAAGAGGGCACCTCGGGCGGGGCGCGCACCGGTCACGAAGACCGCATTGCCTGGCTGCGTAAGCTGATTGCGTGGCAGGAAGAGATGGCCGACTCCGGCGAGATGCTCGACGAAGTGCGCAGCCAGGTCTTCGACGACCGGGTGTACGTCTTTACGCCGAAAGGGGACGTTGTCGACCTGCCTGCCGGGTCAACGCCGCTCGACTTTGCCTATCACATCCACAGCGATGTCGGGCACCGCTGCATTGGTGCGAAAATCGGCGGGCGCATTGTACCGTTCACCTACCAGCTGCAGATGGGCGATCAGATTGAAATCATCACCCAGAAGCAGCCAAACCCGAGCCGTGACTGGCTGAACCCGAACCTGGGGTATGTCACCACCAGCCGCGGACGCTCCAAAATTCACGCCTGGTTCCGTAAACAGGATCGTGACAAGAACATCCTTGCCGGTCGCCAGATCCTGGATGACGAGCTGGAGCATATAGGCATCAGCCTGAAAGAGGCGGAGAGGTTCCTGCTGCCGCGTTACAACTTTAATGAGCTCGATGAGCTGTTAGCGGCCATTGGTGGCGGCGATATTCGTCTCAACCAGATGGTGAATTTCCTGCAGGCGCAGTTCAACAAGCCAAGTGCGGCAGAGCAGGATGCGGCGGCGCTGAAACAGCTGCAGCAGAAAACCTACGCCCCGCAGCAGCGCAGCAAAGACAATGGTCGCGTGGTGGTGGAAGGCGTCGGCAATCTGATGCACCACATCGCCCGCTGCTGCCAGCCTATCCCGGGGGACGACATCGTCGGCTTTATCACCCAGGGGCGTGGGATTTCGATTCACCGCTCAGACTGTGACCAGCTTGCTGAGCTGCAGTCGCATGCGCCGGAACGCATCGTTGAAGCCGTCTGGGGTGAAAGCTACTCTGCCGGCTACTCGCTGGTGGTGCGCGTCACCGCCAACGACCGCAGCGGTCTGCTGCGCGACATTACGACCATTCTTGCCAATGAGAAGGTCAACGTGCTGGGCGTTGCCAGCCGCAGCGATACCCGCGAGCAGCTTGCCACCATCGATATGACCATCGAAATCTACAACCTGCAGGTGCTGGGCCGCGTGCTTGGCAAACTGAACCAGGTCCCGGATGTGATTGACGCGCGTCGTCTCCACGGCGGTTGAACATCCTCTTCTGTAAGCCGGGTAAGGCAACGCCGCCACCCGGCATTTTTTCATCAGGACAGTACTATGACTCAAATCGACCGCCTGCTCGGCATCATGAAACGCCTGCGTGACCCGGAAAACGGCTGCCCGTGGGATAAAGAGCAGACTTTCGCGACTATCGCCCCGTACACCCTCGAAGAGACCTATGAAGTACTGGACGCCATTTCACGTGAGGACTTTGACGACCTGCGCGGCGAACTCGGTGACCTGCTGTTTCAGGTGGTGTTCTATGCACAGATGGCGCAGGAAGAGGGGCGCTTTAATTTTGACGATATCTGCGCCGCCATTAGCGACAAGCTTGAGCGCCGCCATCCGCATATCTTTGGCGATGCCACGGCGGGCAACAGCGCGGAAGTGCTGGCGCGCTGGGAGCAGATTAAAAGTGCCGAGCGGGCTGAAAAATCCCAACACTCCGCGCTGGATGACATCCCGCTGAGTCTGCCCGCCCTGATGCGTGCCCATAAGATCCAGAAACGCTGCTCGGCAGTAGGGTTTGACTGGCACTCGCTTGGCCCGGTACTGGACAAAGTCCATGAAGAAATCGACGAAGTGATGCACGAAGCGCAGCAGGCCGTGGTGGATGAAGCAAAGCTTGAAGAAGAGATGGGCGATTTGCTGTTTGCCACCGTCAACCTTTCGCGCCACCTGGGTGTAAAAGCGGAAACGGCCCTGCAAAAAGCCAACCTTAAGTTCGAACGACGCTTTCGCGAAGTCGAGCGCATTGTGGCCTCGCGCGGCCTGGAAATGACCGGAATTGACCTCGATGTGATGGAAGAAGTCTGGCAGGAAGTAAAACGCCAGGAATCTGATCTCTAACGGAATTTTGCGATCAAGCGCAATTTGTGTGATTTTTTAAATGACAAGCGCTTGATTTGCGTCAAAAACATTTACCCAAAAGGGGCTATTTTCTCACTCCTTATGTTTGTCATGGCCTGGAATGGAGACGGAGAATGAAAGTTTGTGGCGCTCGCCGTGTTCGGGTATACTACTTTCCCGTCCTGGTTATTCCATCGTTTCACCCTAACTTCTCAGGTTCAGCATGACAACGAACTATATTTTTGTGACCGGCGGGGTCGTATCCTCTCTGGGTAAAGGCATTGCCGCAGCCTCCCTCGCAGCCATTCTTGAAGCCCGTGGCCTCAATGTGACCATGATGAAACTGGATCCGTACATCAACGTCGATCCTGGCACCATGAGCCCAATCCAACACGGGGAAGTGTTCGTTACTGAAGACGGCGCTGAAACCGATCTGGATCTTGGCCACTACGAGCGTTTCATTCGCACCAAAATGACCCGTCGTAACAACTTCACGACTGGCCGTATCTACTCCGACGTTCTGCGTAAAGAGCGCCGTGGTGATTATCTGGGTGCAACCGTTCAGGTTATCCCGCACATCACTAACGCTATCAAAGAACGCATCATTGCGGGTGGCGAAGGCCACGACGTGGTGCTGGTTGAAATCGGCGGTACCGTGGGTGATATCGAATCCCTGCCGTTCCTGGAAGCGATTCGCCAGCTGGCGGTTGATATCGGTCGTGAACACGCGCTGTTCATGCACCTGACGCTGGTGCCTTACATGGCAGCCGCAGGTGAAGTGAAAACCAAACCGACTCAGCACTCCGTGAAAGAGCTGCTCTCCATCGGTATTCAGCCTGACATTCTGGTTTGCCGCTCCGATCGCGCGGTTCCGGCGAACGAACGTGCGAAAATTGCATTGTTCTGTAACGTGCCTGAAAAAGCCGTTATTTCAATGAAAGATGTCGATTCCATTTATAAAATCCCGGGCCTGTTGAAATCACAGGGCCTGGACGATTATATTTGTAAACGATTCAGCTTGAACTGTCCGGAAGCTAACCTGTCTGAATGGGAACAGGTTATTTATGAAGAAGCCAATCCGGCTGGTGAAGTGACTATCGGTATGGTCGGCAAGTACATCGAACTGCCGGATGCCTATAAGTCCGTTATCGAAGCGCTGAAACACGGTGGTCTGAAGAACCGCGTCTCCGTGAACATCAAGCTGATTGATTCGCAGGATGTTGAAACACGTGGCGTCGAAATTCTGAAAGATCTGGATGCGATTCTCATCCCTGGCGGCTTCGGCTACCGTGGTGTAGAAGGCAAGATCGCCACTGCACGCTATGCGCGTGAAAACAATATTCCATACCTCGGCATCTGCCTGGGTATGCAGGTTGCGCTAATCGAATTTGCGCGCAACGTAGCGGGAATGGAAAACGCGAACTCTACGGAATTTGTGCCAGACTGTAAGTACCCTGTAGTGGCGCTTATCACTGAATGGCGCGACGAAGACGGTAACGTCGAAGTCCGTACCGAGAAGAGCGATCTGGGTGGCACTATGCGTCTTGGCGCACAGGCCTGCCAGCTGTCTGACGATAGCGTGGTTCGTAAGCTGTATGGCGAACCGGTCATCACCGAGCGTCATCGTCACCGCTATGAAGTCAACAACATGTTGTTGAAACAAATTGAAGCTGCGGGTCTGCGTGTTGCGGGCCGCTCCGGGGATGATCAGTTAGTCGAGATCATCGAAGTGCCAAACCACCCGTGGTTTGTCGCCTGCCAATTCCACCCGGAATTTACTTCAACGCCACGTGACGGGCATCCGCTGTTTGCAGGTTTCGTGAAAGCCGCCAGCGAGTATCAGAAGCGTCAGGCGAAGTAAAAAAGTTAGAACGGCAACGCGTACCCCCGGTACGCGTTGTTTGTCTGGAGTTTTAGTTTAACTTGTACTGAGGAAAATCTAATGTCCAAAATCGTTAAAGTCATCGGTCGTGAAATCATCGACTCCCGTGGTAACCCGACCGTTGAAGCCGAAGTTCATCTGGAAGGTGGTTTCGTCGGTATGGCAGCTGCTCCATCAGGTGCTTCTACTGGTTCCCGCGAAGCGCTGGAACTGCGCGATGGCGACAAATCCCGTTTCATGGGCAAAGGCGTACTGAAAGCTGTTGGCGCTGTAAACGGTCCTATTGCTCAGGCAATCATTGGCAAAGACGCTAAAGACCAGGCTGGCATCGACAAGATCATGATCGATCTGGACGGTACTGAAAACAAATCTAACTTCGGTGCGAACGCAATCCTGGCGGTTTCCCTGGCGAACGCCAAAGCCGCTGCGGCAGCGAAAGGTATGCCACTGTTCGAGCATATCGCTGAACTGAACGGCACCCCAGGCAAATACTCCATGCCTGTACCAATGATGAATATCATCAACGGTGGTGAGCACGCAGACAACAACGTTGATATTCAGGAATTCATGATTCAGCCAGTTGGCGCGAAAACCCTGAAAGAAGCAGTACGTATGGGTTCTGAAGTGTTCCACAACCTGGCTAAAGTTCTGAAAGCAAAAGGTATGAACACGGCTGTGGGTGACGAAGGTGGCTACGCGCCAAACCTGGGTTCTAACGCAGAAGCACTGGCTGTTATCGCTGAAGCAGTAAAAGCCGCTGGCTATGAGCTGGGCAAAGACATCACACTGGCGATGGACTGCGCAGCATCTGAATTCTACAAAGACGGTAAATACGTTCTGGCTGGCGAAGGCAACAAAGCGTTCACCTCTGAAGAGTTCACTCACTTCCTGGAAGACCTGACCAAACAGTACCCAATCGTTTCTATCGAAGACGGTCTGGACGAGTCTGACTGGGATGGTTTCGCATACCAGACTAAAGTACTGGGCGACAAAATCCAGCTGGTTGGTGACGATCTGTTCGTAACCAACACCAAGATCCTGAAAGAAGGCATCGAGAAAGGCATCGTTAACTCCATCCTGATCAAATTCAACCAGATCGGTTCTCTGACCGAAACTCTGGCTGCGATCAAAATGGCGAAAGACGCTGGCTACACCGCTGTTATCTCTCACCGTTCTGGCGAAACTGAAGACGCTACCATCGCTGACCTGGCTGTTGGTACCGCTGCAGGCCAGATCAAAACCGGTTCTATGAGCCGTTCTGACCGTGTTGCTAAATACAACCAGCTGATTCGTATCGAAGAAGCGCTGGGCGAAAAAGCACCATACAACGGTCGTAAAGAGATCAAAGGCCAGGCATAATTGCTTAAGCCTTAAAATGAAAATGCCAGTCGAAAGACTGGCATTTTTTTTTGGTTATTTGAAATCAACCGCCATTTGCTCCGGGATGCTCAGCCCCCGGGTAGTTTGTACGCAGCGGGCAATATAGTCCGTAAAACGCGGCGGTTTAGGCATGCCCATACTGAGCAGCTTGTCGTTGCTGAAACGTACATTCAGCGTGGCAAAGGCCCCGTACAAGCGCATTGCTCTCAGCATCAGCCGTTCGTTGCAGGGGCCAAAAATATCCTTCAGCTCACGGCGCATTCTGACCAGCGTTTCATAACTTACCTGGGCATACTTATCACCGACCGGGGCTTTCTCCAGCGCCTGTGCCATCGCATTATCAATATCCGCAAAGCGCACGCTGTTCTCTTCTCCGGCAGAAATATGTACCACTTCTCCCGGCTGCGCAGCGCTGTTAAGCAGCATCAGCAGCGCATCGGCGCAGTAATCCACCGGGACGACATCTATTTTGTCTTCCATTGAGCACATGAATTTTTGCAGCATTAGCCCCATGCTGAAGACCCAGAAAATACTGCTCGACGGCGTACAGCCATGACGGGTATGGCCGACCACGATGGACGGACGGGCGATGAGCAGCGGCAGGTTGGGACAGTGCTGGCGCATCAGTTGTTCAATGGTGGATTTCGAATACGTATATTCCACCAGATGCTCGGCGTTTTCTCTGAACTCCGCGCTTTCGGCGACCAGCGAATCCTGCTCCGGCGTGCACGACATGGCTGTTCCCACATGCAGAAAGCGCTGTAAACCGGCAACCTGGTTCATGCGTCTGGCGAGCGCCAGCGTCCCCTCCACATTCACTTTCCAGATCAGCGGATTGTTACCAAATGACGCGACGGCCGCGCAGTTAAGAACATGCGTCACCTGTTCCAGACGCGGGTCGTTCAGGAATCCCTCCGGTTGGCTGAGATCGCCGATAAGGATATTCTCCTCACTCAACGCGGCCAGCGTCTCCTCTGAAACCTTGAATTTACGCATGTTGTCCCGCACGCGTTCCAGCCCTTGTTGCGGGTCACTGGCGCGCGCAAGCAGCAGTAATTTTACTGAACTATTGCTGGTCAGTATTTTTTCAAGTACTGCACCGCCCAGAAAACCAGTCACGCCTGTAATAAATAACATATTAATCTATACCGTCTCATAATGATTGATGAGGCGGATTGTAGGCAGGGAAAAGTAAACGGCATTTAAATAGAAAAATGGCAAAGCTGACGTCGTCTTAAGCTTATTTTAAGGTAAGGAATTCAGGTGGAAATATTGGACACTAGCGGAGTGAGAAAAATTCAATTTATAAATCAAATAATTTTAACTAACTGATTTTGTTTTGTTATTTGTGCGATTTTATTGCTTTTAACACTCATTGAATATGTAATAAATAAAATAATTTGTTACACCATTATGCCGCGCACGAAATAACCGTATCAGCACTTAAATGGAATCGACATCACGCCATGCAGGCTATTTTATTTAGCCTGCAAAGGGTTTTAGAGTAATAAAGGCAGCGTTGCGCTCGCGGTTTGCTGGCTAACTTCACCGTAATGGCTATCAATCGCAATCAGGGAAGTTGTAAGTAACTCAACCAGTAACATTACGCCCACTTTAGCATTGAGCGCGCCTGCGCTGAGTGGCCCTTCCGGTTTTGCGGCGACCAGCTGCATATCGCTAAGCGAAGCCAGCGGGCTGCGGGGCGTATTGCTAAGGGATAACACCTTAACGCCGCGTTTGCGTGCAAGTTTTACGACGTGGAGCAAATCCCGCGTTGAACCGGAACTGGAAATGGCCACCACCAGCGTCCCTTCTGAAAGCGTTGCTGCATTCATGGCCGCACGATGCATATCGCTAAAAAGCTGTGCAGGTTTGCCGAGTCGCAACAGTTTGTAATGTAAATACTCACCGAGGATCGCGCTGGCGGCCACCCCATATATTTGTACGGCTTGCGCCTGATGCAGCGCCTGAGCGGCTTTTTCCAGCAGTGCTCTGTCGAGCAGTCTGGCGGTATCCTGCAGCGCCTGAACAGACTCATCGACGACGTTATCAATTTCGTCCCCGGCCACGCGTGCGGGCTGACCCTGCTGAATATCCAGCGCCAGTGCCATCTTGAATTCGTTATAGCCTTTGCAGCCGAGCGTCCGGCAAAGACGCGTCACGCTGGCTTCACTGGTGTGGCTCTCCCGTGCCAGTTCGGTGATCGTCAGGTAGAGCACCCGGGCCGGATCGTTGAGAACAAACTCTCCCAGTTTTTTTTGCGTGGGGCTGTACCCGGAAGCCTCCTGGCGCAGCTTCAGCAGCAGGTTTTCATGGTCTGACATGCTAGATCCTTAATGCGTTTCTCTGCGTCCTAGTGTGGCGGAAAGCGGGGCAGGGATGCCAGTCATTTCGAAAAAGTATGATCGTCCTCCTGGTTTTTGATGGTAATTTTCACTATTAAGTATAATTATGGTAAAAATTTTCATCGTTAACTAAGGGGATGAAAAAATGATGCAAATGTTCAGTGGTGCTTCGTCCGGCGGATGGTTTGAAAAAGCGCAGCGCTTTGGCAAATCCTTTATGTTGCCCATCGCCGTACTGCCTGCGGCGGGTCTGCTGCTGGGGATAGGCGGCGCGTTATCGAATCCCAATACGCTTACGGCATATCCGTTTTTAGATGTGGGCTGGTTACAGGCTATTTTTACCATCATGAGCAGCGCCGGTTCGATTGTGTTCGCGAATCTGTCGGTGCTGTTTGCCGTTGGGGTTGCCGTCGGGCTGGCAAAAAATGATAAAGGTACGGCAGGGCTGGCGGCGTTACTCGCGTTTCTGGTCATGAATGCCACCATTAACGCACTGCTGATCCTCACCGGAAAACTGGCGCACGAGAATCCCGGGGCGGTCGGGCAAGGCATGACGCTGGGGATCCAGACGCTGGAGACCGGCGTATTTGGTGGGGTGGTCATTGGTCTTGTGACCTGCGCGCTGCATCATCGGTTTAATAAGATCGCGCTGCCACAATTTCTGGGATTCTTTGGCGGGTCACGCTTTGTGCCGATTATCAGCTCACTGGCTGCGATCCTGGTCGGAGCCTTAATGACCGTGGTCTGGCCGCATTTCCAGAAGCTGATCTTTGGTCTGGGCGGGCTGGTGGATGCGACCGGTTATCTGGGAACACTGCTGTACGGCTTCATTTTGCGCATGCTGGGCCCGTTCGGTTTACACCACATCTTCTACCTTCCGTTCTGGACCACCGCGCTTGGCGGCAGCGAGATTGTCAACGGGCAACTGGTTGAAGGTACGCAGCGGATCTTCTTCGCTCAGCTGGCCGATCCCACGACGCGCCAGTTTTATGAAGGAACGTCGCGCTTCATGTCCGGGCGCTTTATCACGATGATGTTTGGTTTGCTCGGGGCCTGCCTTGCGATGTATCACACGGCTAAACCGGAGAACAAAAAACGCGTCGCGGGGTTGTTGCTTTCAGCGGCATTAACCTCCTTCCTTACGGGGATCACCGAGCCCATCGAGTTCTCCTTCCTGTTTATCGCGCCGGTGCTGTACGTCATTCACGCATTTTTTGACGGGCTGGCGTTTATGCTCGCGCATATTTTACATATCACCATTGGGCAGACCTTCTCCGGCGGTTTTATCGACTTTGTGCTGTTCGGCATTTTGCAGGGGGAGGCCAAAACCCACTGGATGTTAGTGCCGCTGGTGGGCGTACCGTGGTTCTTCCTCTATTACTTCACGTTCCACTATCTGATTAATCGCTTTGATTTTGCCACGCCGGGTCGGGAAAAGGAGGCGGTGGCCAATGACGTGACGTTCGCCCAGAACGAACGCGCAAGTGCGGTGATCGCCGGACTGGGCGGAAAAGACAATCTGGAAGAGGTGGACTGCTGCGCCACGCGTCTTCGCGTCACGGTTAAAGACGGCAGCAAAGTGAATGACGCGGCGCTGAAAGCCACCGGTGCGCGCGGCGTGATTGTGCGCGGGAATGGCGTTCAGGTCATTTATGGTCCGCATGTCACGATTATCAAAAACGAAGTGGAAGAGATCTTATCGTAATGAAAACTGTACTGGATACCCTGAAGGGAAAACTGATCGTCTCCTGTCAGGCGCTTGAGAACGAACCGTTGCATAGCCCGTTTATTATGTCGCGGATGGCGCTGGCGGCGCGTCAGGGAGGGGCTGCGGCCATCCGTGCCAACAGCGTGGCGGATATTGAGGCGATCAAAGAGCAGGTTACGCTGCCGGTTATTGGTATCATCAAGCGGGAGTACCCCGACAGCGAGGTGTTTATCACCGCGACGATGAAAGAGGTGGATGAACTGATGACCGTCTCCCCGGCGATCATTGCGCTTGATGCGACCGACAGGGCGCGGCCTGGCGGGGAATCTCTGGCAACGCTGGTTACGCGCATTCGTACCCGTTATCCCTCGGTGCTGCTTATGGCTGATATAGCCACTGTTGATGAGGCCGTGATGGCGCAGGCGCTGGGGTTTGATTGTGTCGGGACCACGCTTTACGGCTATACCGCGCAGACCGCCGGACACGCCTTACCCGATGATGACTGTCAGTTTCTGAAAACGGTACTGGCAGCCGTCACGGTACCGGTGGTGGCCGAAGGTAACGTGGACACCCCGGAACGCGCCGCCAGATGTCTGGCGCTGGGGGCGCATATGGTGGTGGTGGGCGGGGCAATCACCCGCCCGCAGCAGATTACGGAACGCTTTATGGCGGCAATTGACGCGCAAAGCACCGATCGAGCATGACCATCTCACGGGGATCTGCGATACTTATCGTTTATCCCCTTAACTGAGATGACTATGCAGTACCCGATTAACGAGATGTTCCAGACCCTGCAAGGCGAGGGTTACTTTACCGGCGTTCCCGCAATTTTTATTCGTTTACAGGGATGCCCGGTTGGCTGTGCCTGGTGTGATACCAAACATACGTGGGATAAACTCGCAGATCGGGAAGTGTCGCTGTTTAGCGTTCTGGCGAAAACCAAAGAGAGCGATAAGTGGGGTGCTGGCAGCGCGGAAGATCTGCTGGCCATTATAGGCCGCCAGGGCTGGACGGCGCGCCATGTGGTCATTACCGGGGGCGAACCCTGCATCCACGATCTGACGCCGCTGACCGAACTGCTCGAAAAGAACGGTTACAGTTGCCAGATTGAAACCAGCGGCACGCATGAAGTGCGCTGCTCCCACACCACATGGGTAACGGTATCGCCTAAAGTAAACATGCGCGGCGGCTACGACGTACTGTCTCAGGCGCTGGAACGTGCTGATGAGATTAAACACCCGGTAGGGCGAGTACGTGATATCGAAGCGCTGGATGAACTGCTGGCGACGCTGACGGACGAAAAACAGCGCGTGATTGCGCTGCAGCCTATCAGCCAGAAAGAAGACGCCACGCGCCTGTGCATTGAAACCTGTATCGCGCGTAACTGGCGCCTGTCGATGCAGACGCACAAATACCTGAATATTGCCTAAAAAAAGCCCGGTGGCGCTAGCGCTTACCGGGCCTACGTTTCCAGGCTTTTGTTGGCCGGGTAAGGCGAAGCCGACCCCCGGCAAGCATCACTCGCCGCGATACACGCAGCCTGCCGTACAGGTCTCTTTGATCATCACTGCGCTCAGCAGCGGTACCAGCGGTTTCATCTGATCCCAAATCCATTTTGCCAGCACTTCGCTGGTCGGGTTTTCAAGGCCCGGGATATCGTTCAGGTAATAGTGATCCAGACGATCGTAAGTCGGCTTAAATGCCGCCTTCAGCTCAGCAAAGTCCATGATCCAACCGGTATGCGGATCAACTTCACCGGTGATCTCAAGACGCACCATAAACGAATGCCCGTGCAGACGGCCGCATTTATGTCCTTCAGGAACATGCGGAAGGTGGTGGGCGGCTTCGAAGGTGAAATCTTTAAACAGTGTGGTGGACATGATCGCTCTCAGTAATGCGGAAAAAACCGCCGCATAGTACCGGAAAGCACAATTTTTAGCATTAACTAAAACGGCCTTTACCTTCATTGCAGCAAAAAAGCCGTCGCTTTGTGATTTATATCCTTATTTTACAGTCGGTTAGTTTATCGCTTTTACCGTTAAGAACGATAACTAAAACAGGTTAGTCCATTTGGTTATTTATTATTTCCATCCCTTCTTTAATTGTTATTATCCTCGCCGTTAACCTTATCTTCAGTTTGGATTTATTCGCTTAAAGTCCGCTTGGCTACTGGAACATAACGACGCATGACAACACAGGCCCCACCTTCAAATTTGCTTCCCCTGAACCCGGAGCAACTGGCGCGCCTTCAGGCTGCCACCTCTGATTTTTCTCCCACCCAGCTTGCCTGGGTCTCTGGCTATTTCTGGGGAATGCTCAACCAGCAGCCTGGCGCTGTGGCTGCGGCTCCGGCAACGGCGGTAGAAATTCCTGCCATTACGCTTATCTCCGCTTCGCAGACGGGCAATGCCCGCCGCGTGGCAGAAGCGCTGCGTGACGACCTGCTGGCCGCCAAACTGAACGTGAACCTGGTAAACGCCGGGGATTATAAATTCAAACAGATCGCGTCAGAAAAACTGCTGGTGGTTGTGGCCTCAACGCAGGGCGAGGGTGAACCCGCTGAAGAGGCGGTCGCGCTGCATAAATTCCTGTTCTCGAAAAAAGCGCCCAAACTCGATGGCACTGCGTTTGCCGTGTTCGGCCTGGGCGATACCTCTTATGAATTCTTCTGCCAGTCCAGCAAAGATTTTGACAGCAAGCTGGCGGAGCTGGGCGCAGAGCGCCTGCTGGACCGCGTTGATGCAGATGTGGAATACCAGGCTGCCGCTGCAGAGTGGCGTGGGCGCATTGTTGACGTGCTGAAAGCACGCGTACCGAAAGAGACACCAGCCCAGGCTGCGATCACCGCGACCGGCGTGGTCAACGACATTCACACCAGCCCGTACACCAAAGAGGCGCCGCTGTCGGCAAGCCTGTCGGTTAATCAAAAAATTACCGGCCGCGACTCTGAAAAAGATGTGCGCCATATCGAGATCGATCTGGGCGACTCGGGTCTGCGCTATCAGCCTGGCGATGCGCTGGGGGTCTGGTATCAAAACGATCCGGCGCTGGTCAAGGAGCTGGTCGAACTGCTGTGGCTGAAAGGCGACGAGCCTGTCACCGTCGAAGGCAAAACGCAGCCGCTCACTGAAGCGCTGCAGTGGCACTTCGAGCTGACGGTGAATACCGCCAATATCGTTGAGAACTATGCCACCTTAACGCGCAGCGAATCGCTGCTGCCGTTAGTGGGCGATAAGGCAAAGCTGCAGCATTACGCGGCGACCACACCGATTGTCGATATGGTGCGTTTCTCGCCGGCACAGCTGGATGCCGAGGCGCTGATCGGCCTGCTGCGTCCGCTCACGCCGCGTCTGTACTCCATTGCCTCATCGCAGGCTGAAGTCGAGAGCGAAGTGCACATCACCGTGGGCGTGGTGCGGTACGACATCGAAGGCCGTGCCCGCGCGGGCGGTGCCTCCAGCTTCCTGGCCGATCGCGTGGAGGAAGAGGGCGAAGTGCGCGTCTTTATCGAGCACAACGACAACTTCCGTCTGCCGGCGAACCCGGAAACGCCGGTAATCATGATTGGCCCGGGTACCGGCATTGCGCCGTTCCGTGCCTTTATGCAGCAGCGTGCGACGGACGAGGCACCGGGTAAAAACTGGCTGTTCTTCGGTAACCCGCACTTTACCGAAGATTTCCTCTATCAGGTTGAGTGGCAGCGCTACGTGAAAGAAGGGGTGCTGACCCGTATCGATCTGGCCTGGTCGCGCGATCAGAAAGAAAAAGTATACGTACAAGACAAACTGCGCGAACAGGGCGCAGAGCTGTGGCGCTGGATCAATGACGGTGCCCACATTTATGTCTGCGGTGACGCCAATCGCATGGCGAAAGACGTTGAGCAGGCACTGCTGGAAGTGATTGCCGAATTCGGTGGTATGGATGCCGAAGCGGCGGATGAATTTTTAAGTGAGCTGCGCGTTGAGCGCCGTTATCAGCGAGATGTCTACTAATGAGCGAAAAACATCCAGGACCCCTGGTGGTCGAAGGTAAACTGTCAGACGCCGAGCGCATGAAGCTGGAAAGCAACTATCTGCGCGGCACCATTGCTGAAGATCTGAATGACGGTCTCACCGGCGGTTTCAAAGGCGACAACTTCCTGCTGATCCGTTTCCACGGCATGTATCAACAGGACGACCGCGACATTCGCGCCGAGCGTGCTGAACAGAAGCTGGAGCCGCGTCACGCGATGCTGTTGCGCTGCCGTCTGCCGGGCGGAGTGATCACCACGACACAGTGGCAGGCGATTGATAAATTTGCCGGTGAAAACACCATTTACGGCAGCATTCGTCTGACCAACCGTCAGACCTTCCAGTTCCACGGCATTCTGAAGAAGAACGTGAAGCCGGTACACCAGATGCTGCACTCCGTCGGACTGGACGCGCTGGCGACGGCCAACGACATGAACCGTAACGTGCTCTGCACCTCGAACCCGTATGAGTCCGAGCTGCACGCTGAAGCCTATGAGTGGGCGAAGAAGATCTCCGAGCACCTGCTGCCGCGTACCCGCGCCTATGCGGAGATTTGGCTCGATCAGGAAAAAGTCGCGACCACCGATGAAGAACCGATCCTCGGTCAGACCTATCTGCCGCGTAAGTTCAAAACCACGGTGGTGATCCCGCCGCAGAACGACATCGATCTACACGCCAACGACATGAACTTTGTGGCAATTGCCGAAAACGGCAAGCTGGTGGGCTTTAACCTGCTGGTGGGCGGCGGTCTGTCCATTGAACACGGTAACAAGAAAACCTATGCCCGCACCGCGAGCGAGTTCGGCTTCCTGCCGCTGGAGCATACGCTGGCCGTGGCGGAAGCGGTGGTCACCACCCAGCGCGACTGGGGTAACCGTACCGACCGTAAAAATGCGAAAACCAAATACACCCTGGAGCGCGTGGGCGTTGAGACGTTCAAAGAGGAAGTGGAGCGTCGCGCGGGGATCAAATTTGAGCCGATCCGCCCTTACGAATTCACCGGTCGCGGCGATCGCATCGGCTGGGTAAAAGGCATCGACAATAAATGGCACCTGACGCTGTTTATCGAAAACGGCCGTATCCTGGATTACCCTGGCCGTCCGCTGAAAACCGGCCTGCTGGAAATCGCGAAGATCCACAAAGGTGAGTTCCGCATTACCGCCAACCAGAACCTGATTATTGCTGGTGTGCCGGAAAGTGAAAAGGCGAAAATTGAGGCGCTGGCGCGTGACCATGGGTTGATGAATGCGGTCAAACCGCAGCGCGAAAACTCAATGGCCTGCGTGTCCTTCCCGACCTGTCCGCTGGCGATGGCGGAAGCGGAACGTTTCCTGCCGTCATTTACAGACAAAGTGGAAGCGATTCTGGAAAAACACGGTATTCCGGACGAGCATATTGTTATGCGCGTTACCGGCTGTCCGAACGGCTGTGGCCGCGCGATGCTGGCCGAGCTTGGGCTGGTGGGGAAAGCGCCGGGTCGCTATAACCTGCACCTGGGCGGTAACCGTATCGGCACGCGTATTCCGCGTATGTTCCGCGAGAATATCACTGAGCCAGAAATTCTCGATTCCATCGACGAGCTTGTCGGGCGCTGGGCGAAAGAGCGCGAAGCGGGTGAAGGCTTCGGCGACTTTACGGTGCGTGCGGGCATTATTCGCCCGGTGCTCGATCCCGCAAGGGATTTCTGGGAGTAACCACGAGAGGTAATTATGTCCGTACTCGATCTAAACGCGCTTAACGCATTGCCAAAAGTCGAACGCATTCTGGCACTCGCAGAAACCAACGCCCAACTGGAAAAGCTGGACGCCGAAGGGCGCGTGGCGTGGGCGCTGGAAAACCTGCCGGGTGACTACGTGCTGTCGTCGAGCTTTGGCATTCAGGCGGCGGTCAGTTTGCATCTGGTGAATCAGATCCGCCCGGATATTCCGGTGATCCTCACCGATACCGGCTATCTGTTCCCGGAAACCTACCAGTTTATCGATGAGCTGACGGACAAGCTTAAGCTGAACCTGAAAGTGTACCGCGCGGAGCAGAGCGCGGCCTGGCAGGAGGCGCGCTACGGCAAACTCTGGGAGCAGGGCGTTGAGGGCATTGAGAAATACAATGAGATCAACAAGGTCGAGCCGATGAACCGTGCGCTGAAAGAGCTGAACGCTCAAACCTGGTTTGCCGGTCTTCGCCGCGAGCAGTCCGGCAGCCGGGCCACGCTGCCGGTGCTGGCGGTGCAGCGCGGCGTGTTTAAAGTGCTGCCGATCATCGACTGGGATAACCGTACGGTGTACCAGTATCTGCAAAAGCACGGGCTGAAATACCATCCGCTGTGGGATCAGGGCTACCTGTCCGTGGGGGATACCCACACCACGCGCAAATGGGAACCGGGAATGGCGGAAGAAGAGACGCGATTCTTTGGGCTGAAGCGCGAGTGCGGGTTACACGAAGGGTAATGATCTTTTCTCCCTCTCCCGGTGGGAGAGGGTTGGGGTGAGGGCATCAGGCCGCACAGCGTTCAAAAACCTCAGGCTTTCCCCGCTTTCGCCAGCTCCTTCACCAGCGGCAGCATCACTTTCACCACATCGCGGCTGCGGTGCTCAATGCGCTGCGGCAGTGCGCTATCAATATGCTGCTGATTATCCAGCATCACGTTATGCCAGCTCGTCCCGTCCGGAAAGGCTTTCGTTTTAGCCCGCTGCTGATAGCCATCTTTCTTGCCTAACGCCCAGTTGGTGGCTTCTACGTACAGCACCGGGATGCCCGCTTTATCGAACACTTCACCGTCGTTACAGCAGCCTGTTCCGCGCGGATAAGCCGGATTGCCGCCAGGATTGGTCGTGGCATACACGCCATGGCTGCGCGCAATCGCCAGCGCCCGGTCACGGGTCAGTTTACGCACGGTACCCGGCGTACTCTGTCCGCTATTAAAATAGAGCTTATCGCCAACGATTAAATTATCGAGGTTAATCACCAGCAGCGTATTTTTCTTCTCCTCAGCGCTCATGCGCTTAAGGAAATTCTCCGCGCCGAGTTTGCCTTCCTCTTCGCCGCTGGTTGCCACAAAGCGAATACCGTATTTTGTCGGAATGTTTTTCATTCGCTCGGCCAGTTCAAGCATCACGCCCAGACCCGCCGCGTTATCGTCCAGCCCCTGCAGCGTCAGCCCGCCCAGATTGTTATCGGTATCGGCGTCGCTCATGGGCGCGTAAGTGTCCAGGTGCGCCATAATAATGATCTGCTCAGCCGCGCTACCTTCATGTGCCGCAATAACGGTACTGCCGGTCACGTTATGCCAGTTTTTTGTTTTATTTCGTGAGGTATAGATATAGCGGCTGTGAAACGAGCGGATATCGCTCTGGTAGCCCATATCGGCAAACTGCTGGCGAAGATAGTCAGCGGAAAGCATTTCCGCAGGGGAGCCGGTCATGCGTCCGGGAAAAACGGTGGCAATATGCCGCGCCTGCATATTGGCGATTTCACCATACGGTTGATTTTTTGCCTGAGCCGGAAGGATAAAGCAAACGCCGAGCGCCAGGGCAACGTATCGGTGGCGCATTGCGGAAAACATAGTGAGTCCTTAAAAACAGAGCAAAATTATAACCCGCTTAGTATGAAACTGTGATCGGCCATACACAATTTGAATTGCTCTTAAATGCCCGAAATTTCGCGTGTTAAGCACTTTTTGATATTTGCTTTTTCATCGCGTTATTCCATTGAGTAACTACTCATTCCAATTCGTAATTTCATTCGGTCTAAGCCGCCCCCTATAGTCCCTCTATTCCTCGTTGTTAGTGAGTTGTTGCTTGTGGACTATCTGCCCCTTTTTGCTGCGATTAAAGAAAAACCGGTACTGGTTGTGGGTACGGGTGAAATTGCCGATCGCAAAATCGCGTTTCTGCAGCGCGCGGGCGCGCAGGTGCGGGTTGTTGCAGAAGCGGAGTTCGACGAGTCACAAATCGACAGCGTGGTGCTGGTGATTGCAGCGACGGAGGATCGCGAACTTAACCGACGCGTTTCCGACGCCGCTCAGGCGCGTTACCGCCTGGTGAACGTGGTCGACGACCAGCCTTTGTGCTCGTTTATCTTCCCGTCGATTGTCGACCGCTCGCCGCTGCTGGTGGCGATCTCCTCCGGCGGTACCGCACCGGTGCTGGCGCGCGTGCTGCGGGAAAAGATTGAAGCGCTGTTACCCACCAGTCTCGGACGTATGGCAGAGAAAGCGAGCTACTGGCGCAACCATCTGAAAACCCGCCTGACCAGCGTAACGGAACGCCGTCGCTTCTGGGAGCGGGTATTCCGTGGCCGCTTTGCCAGCCTGATGCACGCCGGTAATGAGACGGCTGCGCAAAAAATCCTCGAAGACGAGCTGGATAACCCCGGCAGCACGGGCGGCGAGATCATTCTGGTAGGTGCTGGTCCGGGTGATGCCGGGTTACTGACCTTACGCGGACTGCAGGTGCTGCAGGACGCGGACGTGGTGTTCTATGACCATCTGGTCACCGACGGTGTGCGCGAGCTAATTCGTCGCGATGCCGAGCAAATCTGCGTGGGTAAACGCGCAGGCGAGCACTCGGTACCGCAGCACGACACCAATCAGATGCTGGTTGCCGCAGCGAAAGCAGGCAAAACCGTGGTGCGCCTTAAAGGGGGCGATCCGTTCATCTTTGGTCGCGGTGGCGAAGAACTGCAGGCGGCAGCCGAAGCGGGCGTGCCGTTCCAGGTGGTGCCGGGGATTACGGCGGCCTCCGCGGTAACGGCCTACGCCGGTATTCCGCTTACGCACCGCGATTACGCCCAGAGCGTGACCTTTGTGACTGGTCATTATAAGGCCGACAGCACGCCGTTTGACTGGTCGCATCTCGCCCAGAGCCGACAGACGCTGGCCATCTATATGGGCACCATGAAGGCGGCGGACATCAGTGAACAACTTATTCAGCACGGTCGCGAGGCGACAACGCCGGTGGCCGTGATTTCTCGCGGTACCCGCGTCGATCAGCGTGTGGTGACCGGTACGCTACAAGACCTTGCAGTCCTGGCGAAAGACGCCCCGATGCCCGCGCTTATCGTGGTGGGCGAAGTGGTACAGCTGCACAGCACGCTCGCCTGGTTTCAACATACAACAGACTCAGAGGGGTTTGGCTCCTCTGTGGTGAATCTGGCTTAAGGAACGGTTATGGACCAAAAACGACTTACTCACCTGCGACAGCTTGAAGCGGAAAGTATCCATATTATCCGCGAAGTGGCCGCCGAGTTCTCTAACCCGGTGATGATGTACTCCATCGGTAAAGATTCCAGCGTGATGCTGCATCTGGCGCGTAAAGCGTTTTATCCGGGTACGCTGCCGTTCCCGCTGCTGCACGTGGATACCGGCTGGAAATTCCGTGAGATGTATGAGTTCCGCGACCGTACCGCCAAAGCCTATGGCTGTGAGCTGCTGGTGCATAAAAACCCGGAAGGGGTGGCGATGGGCATTAACCCGTTTGTTCACGGCAGCGCCAAACACACCGACATCATGAAAACCGAAGGGCTGAAGCAGGCGCTGAACAAGTACGGTTTTGACGCCGCTTTCGGCGGTGCGCGCCGTGACGAGGAGAAATCCCGCGCCAAAGAGCGTATTTACTCCTTCCGCGACCGCTTCCACCGCTGGGATCCGAAAAACCAGCGTCCTGAGCTGTGGCACAACTACAACGGCCAGATCAACAAAGGCGAAAGCATTCGCGTCTTCCCGCTCTCCAACTGGACCGAGCTGGATATCTGGCAGTACATCTATCTGGAAAATATCGAGATCGTTCCGCTTTACCTGGCGGCTGAGCGCCCGGTGCTGGAGCGTGACGGCATGCTGATGATGATCGACGACGATCGCATTGATTTACAGCCGGGCGAAGTGATCAAAAAACAGATGGTGCGTTTCCGTACTCTTGGTTGCTGGCCGCTGACCGGCG
The DNA here is from genome assembly GCF_001463365.1 of Enterobacter sp. 50793107. Taxonomy (NCBI): domain Bacteria; kingdom Pseudomonadati; phylum Pseudomonadota; class Gammaproteobacteria; order Enterobacterales; family Enterobacteriaceae; genus Enterobacter; species Enterobacter sp. 50793107. The sequence continues at coordinate 46,670 of NZ_LNII01000044.1, forward strand.
CGGTGGAGTCCAACGCGCAAACGCTGCCAGAGATCATCGAAGAGATGCTGGTATCGACCACCAGCGAGCGACAGGGGCGCGTCATTGACCGCGACCAGGCAGGCTCGATGGAGCTGAAGAAACGTCAGGGTTATTTCTAAGGAGCCGCCATGAACACCACGATTGCCCAACAAATTGCCAACGAAGGCGGCGTAGAAGCATACCTGCACGCACAACAACACAAGAGCCTGCTGCGCTTTCTGACCTGCGGTAGCGTTGATGACGGTAAAAGCACGCTGATTGGTCGCCTGCTGCACGACACGCGTCAGATCTATGAAGACCAGCTCTCTTCCCTGCATAACGACAGCAAACGTCATGGTACTCAGGGCGAAAAGCTCGACCTGGCGCTTTTGGTGGACGGCCTGCAGGCGGAGCGCGAGCAGGGCATCACCATTGATGTTGCGTACCGCTATTTCTCCACCGAGAAACGCAAATTTATTATTGCCGACACGCCGGGGCATGAGCAGTACACCCGCAACATGGCCACCGGTGCATCAACCTGTGAGCTGGCGATCCTGCTGATCGACGCCCGTAAAGGCGTGCTGGATCAAACCCGTCGTCACAGCTTCATCTCCACGCTGCTGGGGATCAAACACCTGGTGGTGGCGGTGAACAAAATGGATCTGGTGAACTTCAGCGAAGAGACCTTCGAGGAGATCCGCCAGAGCTACCTGACCTTTGCTGAACAGTTGCCGGGTAACCTTGATATTCGTTTCGTGCCGCTCTCGGCGCTGGAAGGGGATAACGTTGCCTCCCAGAGCGCCAACATGCCGTGGTACAGCGGCCCGACGCTGCTGGAAGTGCTGGAGACGGTTGAAATTCAGCGCGTGGTAGATACCCAGCCAATGCGCTTCCCGGTGCAGTACGTGAACCGCCCGAACCTCGATTTTCGCGGCTTCTCCGGCACCCTCGCCTCGGGCACCGTCACGGTGGGGCAGCGCGTCAAAGTGCTGCCGTCGGGTGTGGAGTCGTCCATTGCCCGTATCGTCACCTTTGATGGCGATCTGCAGGAAGCGGGTGCCGGTGAAGCGGTGACGCTGGTGCTGAAAGATGAGATTGATATCAGCCGCGGCGATCTGCTGGTGGATGCGCAGGAAACGCTGGCGGCGGTGCAGGGTGCTGCCGTGGATGTGGTGTGGATGGCTGAACAGCCGCTGACCGCAGGCCAAAGCTACGACATCAAAATTGCCGGTAAGAAAACCCGCGCCCGCGTGGACGGTATCCAGTTCCAGGTGGACATCAACAATCTGACCCAGCGTGAAGTGAGCGAACTGCCGCTGAACGGTATTGGCCTGGTGGATCTCACCTTTGACGAGCCGCTGGTGCTGGACAAATACCAGCAAAATCCGGTAACGGGTGGACTTATCTTTATCGATCGCCTGACCAACGTTACCGTTGGTGCAGGCATGGTCCGCGAGCCTAATCAACAGGCGGCAGCGGTGTCTGAATTCAGCGCCTTTGAGCTTGAGCTGAATGCGCTGGTGCGTAAGCACTTCCCGCACTGGGGCGCACGTGATCTGCTGGGAGGCAAGTAATGGCCGCCCATGATGAGAACGTCGTCTGGCATCCTCATCCGGTTACCGTCGCTCAGCGGGAGCAACTCCACGGCCACCGTGGGGTTGTGCTGTGGTTTACCGGGCTGTCCGGCTCCGGTAAATCGACGGTCGCGGGCGCGCTGGAAGAGGCGCTGCATCAGCAGGGGGTGAGCACCTACCTGCTGGATGGTGACAACGTGCGTCACGGCCTGTGCAGTGATTTAGGGTTTAGCGATGAAGACCGCAAGGAGAATATCCGTCGGGTTGGGGAAGTGGCCAGCCTGATGGCGGATGCCGGGCTGGTGGTGCTGACCGCGTTTATCTCGCCTCACCGCGCCGAGCGGCAGATGGTACGCGAGCGCGTCGGTCAGGATCGATTTATCGAGGTGTTTGTCGATACGCCGCTGGAAATCTGCGAAGCGCGCGATCCGAAAGGGCTGTACAAAAAAGCCCGCGCGGGTGAGCTGCGAAACTTCACCGGCATCGACTCGGTCTACGAAGCGCCTGAATCCCCTGAGATTCACCTGGAAGGTCAACAATTGGTAACAAATTTAGTAAGCCAATTATTAGACCTGCTCAGACGGGACGATATTATCAGATCCTGAGACGGTATCGTTCGGGAGCTGTCTTCCCGAACGATGAGTCACGGTCACAGGATTAGCTATGCGCAACAGTGAAAACTACATGATTACCACCGGGTCGGATCCGATAGCGACCGACGACGAGACGACCTGGTCCTTTCCCGGGGCCTTCGTCGGCTTCGTCTCGTGGTTGCTGGCGCTGGGCATCCCGTTTCTCATCTACGGCGGTAACACGCTGTTCTTCTTTCTCTACACCTGGCCCTTCTTCCTGGCGCTGATGCCCGTGGCGGTTGTCGTCGGCATCGCCCTGCATTCACTGCTTAACGGCAAACTGCTGTACAGCACCGTTGTCACGATTGTGACGGTGGTCCTGATGTTTGGTCTGTTATTTTTGTGGCTCATGGGCTAACTTCAGCCATAATTCAAACCGTAACCAACTGTGTGACGATATTGAGCAGGGCGATTCTGCGGAAAAAATGTGGTACATTTGCCCGCGATGTTGCGGCATCTCTGTTACTCCGGCATAGAGCGCCGGGGGCGTTGTGGGATGAAGATGCCGTTTTTCAGGGGGCAGGATGGGTAAACTAACGCTGCTGTTGCTGGCTCTGCTGGTCTGGCTGCAATATTCGCTGTGGTTCGGTAAAAACGGACTGCACGACTATAGCCGGGTAAGCGATGACGTCGCGGCTCAGCAGGCAACTAACGCCAAACTTAAGGCGCGAAACGATCAACTCTTTGCTGAAATTGATGACCTCAATGGCGGGCAGGAGGCGATTGAGGAACGCGCACGCAATGAACTCAGTATGACTAAACCGGGCGAAACCTTTTATCGTCTGGTTCCGGATGCGTCTAAACGCAATCAGGGCTCAGCACAAAACAATCGATAATCAGGCCCAGGATTACGACATGGCAGTGACTTTTTCGGACGTATGCGCCGTGGTGCCGGCCGCGGGTTTTGGCCGGCGCATGCAGACAGAATGTCCCAAGCAATACCTCTCTATTGGCGATAAAACGATCCTCGAACATGCCGTGGCGGCGCTGCTGGCGCACCCCCGAGTGACGCGTGTCATCATCGCCATCAGTCCGGGCGATGCCCGGTTCGCACAGTTACCGCTGGCCGCTCATCCGCAGATCACCGTCGTTGATGGCGGTGCCGAGCGCGCCGATTCCGTGCTGGCGGGCATCCAGGCCGCTGGCGATGCCCAGTGGGTACTGGTCCACGACGCTGCGCGCCCGTGCCTGCATCAGGACGATCTTGCGCGCCTGCTGGCGCTAAGTGAAACCAGTAACGTCGGTGGCATTCTGGCCGCGCCGGTACGCGACACCATGAAGCGTGCCGAGCCTGACAAACAGGCTATCGCGCATACCGTTGAGCGCGTCGATCTCTGGCACGCGCTGACGCCACAATTTTTCCCCCGCGAATTACTCCACGACTGCTTAACGCGCGCGCTTAAAGAAGGTGCGACCATCACCGACGAAGCCTCTGCGCTGGAGTATTGCGGTTTCCACCCAACGCTTGTTGAAGGGCGCGCTGATAATATAAAAGTGACGCGCCCGGAAGATTTACAGCTCGCGGAATTTTATCTTACCCGTTCGACCCATCAGGAGAAGGCATAATGCGAATTGGACACGGTTTTGATGTACACGCCTTTGGAGGCGTTGGCCCAATTATCATTGGCGGCGTGCGCATTCCTTATGAAAAAGGGCTGCTGGCGCATTCTGATGGCGACGTGGCACTACACGCCTTAACCGACGCCTTGCTGGGCGCGGCGGCGCTGGGCGATATCGGCAAGCTGTTCCCGGACACCGATCCGGCGTTTAAAGGCGCAGACAGTCGTGCGCTGTTGCGTGAAGCCTGGCGCCGTATTCAGGCGAAGGGCTACACCCTGGGTAACGTCGATGTGACGATCATCGCTCAGGCCCCTAAAATGCTGCCGCATATTCCTCAGATGCGCGTATTTATCGCTGAAGATCTGGGCTGCCATATGGATGACGTTAACGTCAAAGCGACCACCACGGAGAAACTAGGCTTTACCGGTCGCGGCGAAGGCATCGCCTGCGAAGCCGTGGCGCTGCTGGTGAAGGCGAGCAAATGACCGATTTTGACAACCTGACCTACCTGCACGGTAAACCGCTGGGGAGTGGTTTGCTGAAAGCCAGCCCCGAAGATTTCGTGGTCGTGGAAGATTTGGGCTTTGAGCCGGACGGCGAAGGCGAGCATATCCTGGTGCGCATCCTCAAAAATGGCTGCAATACCCGCTTTGTGGCCGATGCGCTGGCTAAATTTCTGAAAATCCATGCCCGCGAAGTGAGCTTCGCCGGGCAGAAAGACAAACACGCGGTCACCGAACAGTGGCTTTGCGCGCGCGTTCCCGGCAATGCGATGCCTGATTTAAGCAAATTTGAGCTTGAGGGCTGTAAGGTGCTGGAGTACGCCCGTCACAAGCGCAAACTGCGTCTGGGGGCGTTGAAAGGTAACCACTTTACCCTCGTACTGCGTGAAGTGACCGACCGTGACGACGTGGAAAAGCGCTTGCAGGCCATCAATGAACGCGGTGTGCCTAACTATTTTGGCGCACAGCGTTTTGGCATCGGCGGCAGTAACCTGCAGGGCGCACTGCGCTGGGCGCAGAGCGATGCGCCGGTGCGTGACAGGAATAAACGCAGTTTTTGGTTGTCGGCGGCCCGCAGTGCGTTGTTTAATCAGATCGTAAGCGAACGGCTGAAAAAACCGGACGCGAATCAAGTTGTTGTCGGCGATGCGCTACAATTAGCGGGACGCGGTAGCTGGTTTGTGGCAACGGCTGAAGAAATGGCCGATGTACAGTCGCGCGTGGACGCTAAAACGCTGATGATCACCGCAGCCTTGCCCGGCACGGGCGACTGGGGAACGCAGGATGACGCGCTGGCCGCGGAGCAGGCAGCCGTGGCCGAAGCGCAAGAATTACAATCATTGCTGGTGCGGGAAAAAGTCGAAGCAGCACGCCGGGCGATGTTGCTCTACCCGCAGCAGTTAAGCTGGAACTGGTGGGATGACGTAACCGTTGAGTTACGCTTCTGGCTGCCGGCAGGTAGCTTTGCCACCAGTGTTGTCAGGGAACTTATCAACACGTCGGGTGATTATGCGAATATTGCTGAGTAACGATGACGGGATCCATGCGCCAGGCATTCAGACGCTGGCGAAACACCTTCGCGAATTTGCGGATGTGCAGGTCGTGGCTCCCGATCGTAACCGCAGTGGAGCGTCTAACTCATTGACGCTGGAGTCGTCGCTTCGCACCTTTGCTTTTGAAAATGGCGATATTGCTGTGCAGATGGGCACGCCAACGGACTGCGTTTTTCTGGGGGTTAATGCCCTGATGCGCCCGCGCCCGGATATCGTCGTTTCCGGGATTAACGCCGGGCCGAATCTGGGTGATGACGTTATCTACTCTGGTACCGTGGCGGCCGCAATGGAAGGCCGTCATCTTGGCTTTCCGGCGCTGGCGGTATCGTTAAATGGTCACACTCATTACGACACGGCGGCAGCGGTAACCTGTTCTATCCTGCGGGCACTTAGCCGTGAACCGCTGCGTACCGGACGCATCCTCAACATCAACGTGCCGGATCTCCCGCTGAATGAAATCAAGGGCATTCGCGTCACGCGTTGCGGGAGCCGTCATCCGGCCGATCAGGTCATCCCGCAGCAGGATCCGCGCGGCAACACGCTCTACTGGATTGGTCCTCCCGGCGATAAGTGCGATGCGGGGCCGGATACCGACTTTGCCGCTGTGGATGAAGGCTATGTCTCGGTAACACCGCTGCACGTAGATTTAACCGCGTATAGCGCGCATGATGTGGTGTCGGGCTGGCTTGATCGCGCAGGAGTGAACGCGCAATGGTAAGCAAACGTGTACAAACTCTTCTGGAACAACTTCGCGCACAGGGGATCCGCGACGAGCATGTGCTTGACGCGCTCGCCCAGGTTCCGCGTGAGAAATTTGTAGATGAGGCGTTTGAACACAAAGCGTGGGAAAACGTGGCGTTGCCCATCGGGCAGGGCCAGACGATTTCGCAGCCCTACATGGTTGCGCGCATGACGGAGCTGCTGGAGCTCACCCCCGACTCCCGCGTGCTGGAGATTGGCACCGGGTCCGGGTATCAAACTGCGATTCTGGCGCATCTGGTGCATCATGTGTGCTCGGTTGAGCGGATCAAAGGTTTACAGTGGCAGGCGCGTCGTCGCCTGAAACAACTTGATTTACACAATGTTTCGACACGACACGGTGATGGATGGCAGGGTTGGCAGGCTCGCGCCCCGTTTGACGCAATCATCGTGACGGCGGCTCCACCGGAGATCCCTGCGGCCCTGTTGTCGCAGCTGGATGAGGGGGGCATTCTTGTATTGCCTGTTGGCGATGAGCAGCAGCTGTTAAAGCGCGTTCGTCGACGTGGCGACGAGTTTATTATCGATACCGTAGAAGCCGTGCGCTTTGTGCCTCTGGTAAAGGGGGAACTGGCCTAAGACTCGGAATTTTCCAGGGTTATTAAGGCAAATTCAGCGTATGGTGTGGCGCGAAAGAGTCGTGCCATCACGGTTAATTTTAAGTCACTGGTAGTTAACACATTCCTGGGGGATAAATGAGCGCGGGAAGCCCTAAATTCACCATCAGCCGTGTTGCGGCATTATCACTGGTTTCGCTCTGGCTGGCAGGCTGTTCGAGTTCTAACAATGCACCTGCGCCTGTCAGTTCTGTTGGCGGAAACAGCGGCTCCGGTAACACGTCCAGCGGAATGTTGATCACGCCGCCACCTAAAATGGGAACTGCTGCGCCGCAGCAAACACCACAAATTCAGCCTGTGCAACATCCTGTTACACAGCCAACACAGATTCAGCCAGTCGAACAACCTGTTCAGACCCAAAATGGCCGCATAGTGTATAACCGTCAGTATGGGAACATTCCGAAAGGCAGCTATACCGGCGGCAGCACCTATACCGTGAAACGTGGCGATACGCTGTTCTATATCGCGTGGATCACCGGGAACGATTTCCGTGACCTCGCGCAGCGCAACAACGTCCAGGCACCGTATGCGCTGGAAGTCGGGCAGACGCTCCAGGTGGGCAACGCGACGGGTACGCCGCTTACGCCTGGCAATACCGTTTCTGCAGCCGACGTGACTGCGCAAAATAACAGCGTTAAGCCTGCACAAAAATCCACCACGGTGGTTGCTTCACAACCTGTAATTACGTATTCTGAAGATTCAGGTGATCAGACTGCTAACAAAATGTTGCCGAATAATAAAGGGACTGCGACTGCTGTCACAGCACCGGCTACGGCACCTGTGGTTAGCTCTACTGAACCGACTGCCAGCAGTATGAGTTCCAGTTCGCCAATCTCAACCTGGCGCTGGCCAACTGACGGTAAGGTTATCGAGAACTTCTCTTCCTCCGAAGGAGGGAACAAGGGGATCGATATCGCAGGAAGTAAGGGACAGGCTATCATCGCGACCGCAGACGGACGCGTTGTGTATGCCGGTAACGCTCTGCGCGGTTACGGTAATCTTATTATCATCAAACACAACGATGATTACCTGAGTGCCTACGCCCATAACGACACAATGCTGGTCCGGGAACAACAAGAAGTTAAGGCGGGGCAAAAAATCGCTACCATGGGTAGCACCGGAACCAGTTCTACACGCTTGCATTTTGAAATTCGTTACAAGGGGAAATCCGTAAACCCGCTGCAGTACTTGCCGCAGCGATAAATTGACGGGGCATGCCAGCCAGGGTGTCTCGTTCAGGGATCACGGGTAGGAGCCACCTTATGAGTCAGAATACGCTGAAAGTTCATGATTTAAATGAAGATGCGGAATTTGATGAGAACGGAGCAGAGGCTTTTGACGAAAAAGCCTTAGTAGAAGAGGAACCCAGTGATAACGATTTGGCTGAAGAAGAGCTGTTATCGCAGGGTGCCACACAGCGTGTACTGGACGCGACTCAGCTTTACCTTGGGGAGATTGGTTACTCCCCACTGTTAACGGCCGAAGAAGAAGTCTATTTCGCACGTCGTGCTTTGCGTGGTGATGTTGCCTCGCGCCGTCGCATGATTGAAAGTAACTTGCGTCTGGTCGTGAAAATTGCCCGTCGTTACGGCAATCGTGGTCTGGCTCTGCTGGATCTGATTGAAGAGGGCAACTTAGGTCTCATCCGCGCAGTAGAGAAGTTTGACCCAGAACGTGGGTTCCGCTTCTCCACCTACGCGACCTGGTGGATTCGTCAGACCATCGAACGGGCCATTATGAACCAAACCCGTACGATTCGCCTGCCGATTCACATCGTCAAAGAGTTGAACGTCTATCTGCGTACCGCGCGCGAGTTGTCCCATAAACTGGACCACGAGCCAAGCGCAGAAGAGATTGCTGAGCAACTCGACAAACCGGTTGATGACGTAAGCCGCATGCTGCGTCTCAACGAGCGCATTACCTCGGTTGACACCCCGCTGGGTGGCGACTCCGAAAAAGCGCTGCTGGATATCCTGGCCGATGAAAAAGACAACGGCCCGGAAGACACCACGCAGGACGATGACATGAAACAGAGCATCGTCAAATGGCTGTTCGAACTGAACGCCAAACAGCGTGAAGTGCTGGCACGTCGTTTCGGTTTGCTGGGGTATGAAGCTGCGACACTGGAAGACGTCGGCCGTGAAATTGGCCTGACCCGTGAACGTGTTCGTCAGATTCAGGTTGAAGGTCTGCGCCGCCTGCGTGAAATTCTGCAGGGGCAAGGTCTGAATATCGAAGCGCTGTTCCGCGAATAAGCAACCTTTCGTCAAAAAAAGGCCCGTCGTGAGACGGGCCTTTTTTATCTCTTACGGCTGGGCCGTTTCGTGCAGCAGACGCCAGCTGATTTTCTCGCCATCCCGATTGAGCACCGCGGTTGACCAGCGTACGTTGACGGGCTGGTCCGGGCGGGTCTGCGTCTCCCGGTAATGAAGCACCGCACCGTTATCCCATGACTGAATCGTGGCTAGCTCATCAATGAGGATTTTAAGGCCGGGTCGGCTTCCACGCTGGGCGTGCAGAAAACGGACAAGGGCGTCATGGTTTAAAGGCGCCCCACTCGGGGGAACCATCAGAAAGTTTGGCTGGAAACGGGCGAGCAGGGCATCAATATGACCTTCACCGGCACCCAGCCACTTTTCCAGTGCGATATGAATATCAATGATGTCGTGTTCGAAAGGCGTCATGGTTTCTCCTGTTGCAGTTGTGCAAGCACCTGCGGGTTGTTAAGACGAAATACAGAGATGACGGGCACCAGGGTGATGGCCGAAGCAACCAGAAACATCCCGTGCCACGCGGCGACGGGGGGCAAATACCTCTGGGCCAGATCCAGCACCTGTGCCAGCAGAAAGGCACCCGCAAAAAAACTCAGCTGACGATTAAGATTCCACAGCGCGCTGGCATCAGCCATCTCTTCCCGACGCGTTGTCAGAAATGCGCTGCTCTGCGCCGTACTGCTGCAAAGACTGCCTCCTGCGCCCATTAATGCAAACGCAACGATCGCTGGCAGCGTGCCCGTGGTCGCACTGACGCTGAGCAAAAGCAGAATACCTGACGCCTGAAGCAGGCAACCCGCGATCAACAGAGGTCGGGGGCCGACACGGTTAAAGTAACGGCCCGTTGCGGTGATGGCCATAAACGATGCCAGAGACCACGGCAGCATCAGCATGCCCGTCGCGGCTGGCGTCATGTTGGCCACGCTCTGCAGATAAAACATGCCGGTGACGTTTATTCCGATAAACATGCCGGGGACACATACATAAACCATCATGGAAACGCGCAGAAGCGGATCGGCGATCAAACTCAGGTTCAGCAGTCGGTTTGCTTTCATCGCGGGCATTTCATGCTTAAGCCACAGACAGGCCAACGCAAAGGTCAGGAGAGCAACCGGGAGGGTAGCAAAAAATACCCACCGCCAGCTTAACGCCTGAACCAGTACGCCCCCTAACGCAGGTGAGCATGCGGGGGCAAGCAGTGCAACCAGCATGACGGCGGAAGAGAGCCTGGCGCGTTCATGCGCTTTAAACTGTTGCCAGGTCAGCGCCTGCCCTACGGGGATCAATAAGCCACCGCCCACGCCCTGCAGCACCCGCCAGGCAATCAGACTTTCAAGTGTGGCAGACAAGCCTGCCGCGGTGGAGGCTACGCTAAAGAGAACCAGCGAGAGAAGGATGACGTGCTTTGCCCCGATGCGGCGCGTCAGGGCACTGCTGAACGGGATCACCAGCGTCAGGCCGGCAATATATCCGTTACTGACCCAGGCGAGTGCAGAGGGCGTGGCGTGATAGGTCTGCGCCATTGCCGGAAAGGCGACGCTGGCAATAAACATGTTGATCAAATCAAGAAAAAAGCCCAGCAGATAGACTACGGCGACTTTGCTGCGATACGTCATGGTGGATCCTCCGGTGAGGGGGCGTATCGTATCGGCTTGTCCGGTGCCGATAAACGCAACAATTCGCGATATACTGTCAAAACTATTTTGACAATTTTGAAGGTTAACGATGCTGAATCTCCAGCGAACGGCGATGTTTGTGGCGGTAGCGGATGCGGGCAGTTTTACTGCCGCCGCAGAGTCGATGGGGCTGACAAAGGCCGTGGTCAGCTTCAATATTCGCCAGCTGGAAGATGAGCTGGGAGTCACGCTACTGTTGCGATCCACCCGTCGCCTGACGTTAACCGAGGCGGGCGTGCTTTTTCATCAGCGAAGCGTCAGGCTTTTACAGGAGGCTGAACGCCTGCAGGACGACGTTCGCGCTAACCATGCCGGCCTGACCGGCGAATTGCGGATCACCACCACGCCCGAGTACGGTTCGCAGGTGGTTGTGCCTTTGCTGGCCGAATTTAGCCATCAGCATCCGGAGCTTCGCGTTCGTCATGTTTCGTCGTCTCAGCATGCCGATCTCATCTCGGAGCGCTTTGATGTCGCCATCCGGCTGGGAACACTCGCTGATTCGCGCTACCACGCCGCCTTGATTTCAAACTTTACTATCCTGCCGGTTGCCGCCCCCGGGTGGCTGGCTAACCATCCCGTTGGATCTCTCGAACACCTGGCGCAGGCCGAGTGGATCGTTCACGAGCGTTTACCTTCGCCGCTGCACTGGCAGGTGAAAGATGCAGATGGCAATCTGGTTGCCTTTGAGATTAAAAAAGCCCCGCGCCTGTACGCAGATAGCGCCCAGGCGGTGATGGCTTTCGCGCATGCGGGATGTGGTGTGGCGCTGCTGCCGGAGTGGCTGGTGCGAAACGCACTGAATTCGGGGGGGCTGGTATCGCTTTTACCGGGATACACGTTTGCTCAGCAGGGCATCTATGCCGTTTATCCAGATGCCCAGCATGTGCCCGCTAAGGTTCGGACATTTATTGATTTTATGCGTGCCCGGGTGAACTAGTCATGCATCATCTTTTTGATCAGTGCCGTAAATTGTTCCCGCTCGTCCTGGCTGAGACGCCCTAAAAACGCCTCATCCACCTCATTGCCGACCGGTTTACAGCTTGCAAGCAGGGCTTCTCCTTCAGGCGTGAGGAAGACAAACCGGCGGCGCTTATCCGCAGGATCGTGTTCGCGCTTCACCAGCCCACGCGATTCCATGCGGCTCAGCATTTCGGCCAGCGTCGCTTTTGTGCTCACGGCGACTTCCGTCAGGGCGACCTGCTCGATCCCCGGATTTTCAGAAACAGATCGCATCACCGCATATTGCGGCTTGGTCAGCGCCGGTAAAGCATGTTGCCAGTGGGCAGTATGCTGTTGAAAAAGCTGCCGTAGCAGGTGGAACGCTTCTTGTCTCAGTTCCATGAACACTCCGACGAAAAAAATCTCCCCCTATGATAGCCGCTATTGCCTGCGATTTTAACGCAGCAGTTTTTAGCATTACGTGTGATCGTGTACGAACAATATTGTCAGCTCAGCTCACCGGGAGTAACGTAGTTATTATGTTCGTATGCGAACAAATTAATTGAGGTGCTGAATGAGATTGATCGTGGGAATGACGGGAGCAACAGGTGCTCCGCTGGGTGTGGCTTTACTGCAGGCGTTACGGGACATGCCAGAGGTTGAAACCCATCTGGTGATGTCGAAATGGGCGAAAACCACCATTGAGCTGGAAACGCCTTATACCGCGCAGGATGTCGCCGCCCTGGCAGATGTCGTTCACAGTCCTGCCGATCAGGCTGCCACCATCTCCTCCGGCTCGTTTCGTACCGACGGCATGATCGTCATTCCCTGCAGCATGAAAACGCTGGCGGGTATCCGCGCGGGCTATGCCGAAGGGCTGGTGGGCCGTGCGGCAGACGTGGTGCTGAAAGAGGGGCGCAAGCTGGTGCTGGTCCCGCGTGAAACGCCGCTCAGCACCATTCATCTGGAGAACATGCTCGCGCTTTCCCGCATGGGGGTGGCGATGGTGCCGCCCATGCCTGCGTATTACAACCACCCGCAAACCGCCGATGATATCACCCAGCATATCGTGACCCGCGTACTCGACCAGTTTGGTCTGGAGCACAAAAAGGCGCGTCGCTGGAACGGCCTGCAGGCGGCGAAACATTTTTCACAGGAGAATAACGATGGCATTTGATGATTTGAGAAGCTTCCTGCAGGCGCTCGATGAGCAAGGGCAACTGCTGAAAATTGAAGAAGAGGTCAATGCGGAGCCGGATCTGGCGGCGGCCGCTAACGCGACGGGACGTATCGGTGACGGTGCGCCTGCGCTGTGGTTCGATAACATTCGCGGGTTTACCGATGCCAGGGTGGTGATGAACACCATCGGCTCCTGGCAGAACCACGCCATTTCGATGGGGCTGCCAGCGAATACCCCGGTCAAAAAGCAAATCGATGAGTTTATTCGCCGCTGGGATAAATTCCCGGTCGCACCGGAGCGCCGGGCCAACCCCGCATGGGCGCAGAATACGGTGGACGGTGAGGAGATTAACCTGTTCGACATCCTGCCGCTGTTTCGCCTGAACGACGGGGACGGCGGTTTTTATCTCGACAAAGCGTGCGTTGTCTCGCGCGATCCGCTCGACCCGGACCATTTCGGCAAGCAGAACGTCGGTATTTACCGCATGGAAGTGAAGGGCAAACGTAAGCTCGGCCTGCAGCCGGTGCCGATGCATGATATCGCCCTGCATCTGCATAAAGCCGAAGAGCGTGGTGAAGACCTGCCGATTGCGATTACGTTGGGCAACGATCCGATCATCACCCTGATGGGCGCAACGCCGCTGAAATACGATCAGTCCGAGTATGAAATGGCCGGGGCGCTGCGTGAAAGCCCGTACCCGATTGCGACCGCGCCGTTGACCGGCTTCGATGTGCCGTGGGGGTCTGAAGTGATCCTGGAAGGGGTGATTGAAGGCCGTAAACGTGAAATTGAAGGGCCGTTCGGTGAGTTTACCGGGCACTATTCGGGCGGACGCAATATGACGGTGGTCCGTATTGATAAAGTCTCGTACCGCACCAAACCGATTTTCGAATCCCTCTATCTCGGGATGCCCTGGACCGAGATCGACTACCTGATGGGGCCAGCCACCTGTGTGCCGCTTTACCAGCAACTGAAAGCGGAGTTCCCTGAAGTGCAGGCGGTGAACGCGATGTACACCCACGGTCTGCTGGCGATCATCTCCACCAAAAAACGCTACGGTGGTTTTGCCCGCGCGGTCGGTTTACGCGCCATGACCACCCCACATGGCCTGGGCTATGTGAAGATGGTGATTATGGTGGATGAAGATGTCGATCCGTTCAACCTGCCGCAGGTGATGTGGGCGCTGTCATCGAAAGTGAACCCGGCAGGGGATCTGGTGCAGCTGCCGAACATGTCGGTTCTTGAGCTTGATCCTGGGTCCAGCCCGGCAGGCATCACCGACAAGCTGATTATTGATGCCACCACGCCTGTTGCGCCGGATAACCGCGGTCACTACAGCCAGCCGGTGCAGGATTTACCTGAAACCAAAGCCTGGGCTGAAAAGCTGACTGCGATGCTGGCAGCACGCCAATAAGGAGGAAAAGATGATTTGTCCACGTTGTGCCGATGAGCAAATTGAGGTGATGGCCACATCACCGGTGAAAGGGATCTGGACGGTTTATCAGTGCCAGCATTGCCTGTATACCTGGCGCGATACCGAGCCGCTGCGTCGTACCAGCCGCGAACATTACCCTGAAGCGTTCCGCATGACGCAGAAGGATATTGATGAGGCGCCGCAGGTGCCGACCATTCCGCCATTGCTGTAAAAAAAAGCCCGGTGGCGCTGCGCTTACCGGGCGGTAACATCGTGCGGTCCTTTGCCCGGTGGCGCTACGCTTACCGGGCCTACGGGTTTTGTAGGTCGGGTAAGGCGAAGCCGCCACCCGACAAAACAGACCGCAGAAAACTAAACCAGACTTTTCAGCCGAAAAATCCACTCCAGCGCCTGACGTGGCGTCAGTGAATCCGGGTCGAGATTCTCCAGCGCTTCAACGGCGGGTGACGTCTCTTCCGCAGGTGCCAGCAGCGACATCTGTGTACCGTCAATCTGGGTGGCCGCCGCATTCGGTGACAGGCTTTCCAGCTCGCGCAGTTTCTGACGCGCGCGTTTAATTACCTCTTTAGGCACACCCGCCAGTGCCGCGACGGCCAGGCCATAGCTCTTGCTCGCGGCCCCCTCCTGCACCGTGTGCATAAAGGCGATGGTATCGCCATGCTCAAGCGCATCCAGGTGGACGTTTGCCACGCCCTCCATTTTCTCCGGCAACTGCGTCAGTTCAAAGTAGTGCGTCGCGAACAGCGTCATGGCCTTGATTTTATTCGCCAGGTTTTCCGCACACGCCCATGCCAGCGACAGACCGTCGTAGGTTGAGGTGCCGCGTCCGACTTCGTCCATCAGCACCAGGCTGTGTTCTGTGGCGTTGTGCAGGATATTGGCGGTTTCCGTCATTTCGACCATAAAGGTGGAACGGCCGCTGGCCAGATCGTCCGCCGCACCCACGCGGGTGAAGATACGATCGATGGGGCCAATCTCCACTTTCTGCGCCGGAACGTAGCTGCCGATGTAGGCGAGCAGGGCGATAAGCGCCGTCTGGCGCATATAGGTACTTTTACCGCCCATGTTCGGACCGGTAATGATCAGCATTCTTCGCTGCGGCGACAGGCTCAGCGGGTTAGCGATGAACGGCTCGTTCAGTACCTGCTCCACCACCGGGTGGCGGCCTTCGGTAATGCGAATGCCGGGCTTGTCGGTAAAGGTCGGGCAGGTATAGTTCAGCGTTTCAGCACGCTCAGCCAGATTTACCAGCACATCCAGCTCCGCCAGCGCGCCAGCGCTTAACTGCAGGTCCGCGAGGTGTGGCATCAGCATGTCGAACAGCTCGTCGTAAAGCTGCTTTTCCAGGGCCAGCGCTTTGCCTTTCGAGGTGAGAACTTTATCCTCATACTCTTTCAGCTCAGGAATGATATAGCGCTCAGCGTTTTTCAACGTCTGGCGACGCACATAGTGAATCGGCGCCAGATGGCTCTGCCCGCGGCTGATCTGAATATAGTAACCGTGGACTGCGTTATAGCCGACTTTCAGGGTATCGAGCCCGAGACGTTCGCGCTCGCGGATCTCCAGCTTGTCGAGGTAATCCGTTGCGCCGTCAGCCAGCGCGCGCCATTCATCCAGCTCTTCGTTGTAGCCAGGGGCAATTACGCCACCGTCGCGCACCAGAACCGGCGGCGCATCTATGATAGCGCGCTCCAGCAGATCGCGGAGTTCAGCAAACTCGCCCATGGTTTCGCGCAGTTTCTGAACCGGTGCGCTGTCAACGTCGCTCAGTTGAGCACGCAGTTCCGGCAACTGCTGGAAGGCATGACGCATTCGTGCAAGGTCGCGAGGCCGCGCCGTGCGCAGTGCCAGGCGAGCCAGAATACGCTCCAGATCGCCCACCTGACGCAGCACAGGCTGCAGTTCGGTGTAGCGATCCTGCAGCGCGGCAATGGTCTGCTGACGACAAACGAGCGTATCCGTATCGCGGACGGGCATATGCAGCCAGCGCTTCAGCATGCGGCTGCCCATCGGCGTCACGGTGTTATCGAGGACGGATGCCAGCGTGTTCTCAACGCCACCCGCCAGGTTCTGGGTGATCTCCAGATTCCGACGCGTGGCCGCATCCATAATGATGCTGTCCTGCTGGCGCTCCATGGTGATAGAGCGGATATGCGGCAGGGCGGTGCGCTGGGTATCTTTCACATACTGCAAAAGGCAGCCCGCGGCGCACAATCCGCGCGGGGCGTTTTCCACCCCAAAGCCAATCAGATCGCGGGTGCCAAACTGCAGGTTGAGCTGCTGGCGAGCGGTATCAATTTCAAATTCCCACAGCGGACGGCGGCGCAGGCCGCGACGACCTTCGATCAACGCCATTTCGGCAAAATCTTCGGCATACAGCAGTTCCGCCGGGTTGGTGCGCTGCAGCTCGGCTGCCATGGTTTCCCGGTCAGCCGGCTCGCTCAGACGAAAACGCCCGGAGCTGATATCCAGCGTGGCGTAACCAAACCCTTTGCCGTCCTGCCACAGGGCCGCCAGCAGGTTATCCTGACGCTCCTGGAGCAGGGCTTCGTCGCTAATGGTGCCTGGCGTGACGATACGCACGACCTTGCGTTCAACCGGGCCTTTTGAGGTGGCCGGATCGCCGATCTGCTCACAGATGGCAACCGACTCGCCCTGATTCACCAGCTTGGCCAGGTAGTTTTCTACCGCATGATGCGGAATGCCTGCCATCGGGATGGGTTCACCTGCCGATGCGCCACGTTTGGTCAGAGAGATGTCGAGCAGCTGCGATGCCCGTTTAGCATCGTCATAAAACAGCTCGTAAAAATCGCCCATGCGGTAAAACAGCAGAATTTCCGGATGCTGCGCTTTCAGCTTCAGGTACTGCTGCATCATTGGGGTATGGGCGTCAAAATTTTCAAGTGTACTCATTAGGTTACCGTGTCCATTTTTTTTCAATTTCAATGAGTTGTCTTTTTTATTGTCAGGTTTCTTACTCTCTCATTGGAACGCATGACAGCCTGCGTTTCTTATCATGAATCGTTCACGGACCATGATAACGGACTCTGCTGGACAGGAAAACAGACGTGCAGGCTCTTTCGACTAAAATGCGTACCTGATTCCAGCGATACTGAAGACGTGGGCCTGTCTTGCCGCAATTGCGACAGGCACGCTGGTCCGGTAACGCTAAAGGAACACCGCGCGATATTCCTTGCGTATTAAACGTAAACGGGAATAAAGGCGTCAGAATATAACGTCATCCTTTTTTTCTGTTTCAGAAACGTATTTGTCTTCGATGTGGGGATAATATTCTATTATGCTCACATTATTTTATTTCGGTGTTACTGCTGAACAAACACCATAACTTACTGCTTTGACAAGGAATATTCGCAGAGTATACTTGCTAACTCTGGCAACAGTTTTCTGATTCTGTTTATTGCATAGTGAGTCTCATATGTTCTGGATAATTAACGATAATATTAAATTTTGTCCAGAGAAAAACTTACTTGTCTCTATGACCCGACCGGAGTTGAGCGTCATTCTGACCACGCCAGCCAGTCGTTGTCTGGTTCTTCTGCTTGAGTCCGCCCCGGAAGTGGTTAATCAAAGGGATTTCTTTACTAAAGTTTGGGGTGAAGACGGAATGTTAGTTCCGGCCAATACCCTTTATCAGAATATCTCCATTATCCGGCGTGGGTTGCGCACGACGGGAGAGACTGACGACACGCTGGTTGCCACGGTACCCAGAAAAGGGTTCCAGATTAAAAAAGAAGTAAAGGTCAGCCGAATTGAAAACGACGTAACAGAATCAGAAAGCGCGATAGCAGAAGCCCAGCCTGTCACCGGCTCGAAAGAGGTGATTGCGGAAACTGCTGCCGTTCAGGTGAAAGATAAGACCCCGCGTCATTACTATCGTCGCTATCTTCCACTGCTTTTTATGGCCCTCTCTTTTGGGCTGGGCTATTTTATTCTTCATCTGGCGGTCCATGACTATTCCAGAAAAGACTTTTTTAAAGACTACACCATAAGCAGTACGGAAAATGGCTGCCATTTTTTCTCACGAAACGATGATATTAAAAGCAGGGGTAACTTCACGCGTTATAAGCAAATTATCATGCGAACAGGGCTCGATTGTAAAAAATACCCCTGGGCCTACTTCTCTTCATCCAGCACGGCTCCGGCACTTTCTGTACTCATTTGCAGAAAACCGTATGAGCAAGAAGAAGATGCAGGATGCGTTACGCTTTATTTTAGGGGGTACAATCAGTGACTAAAAAGTCTACTGCCATCCTGTGTCTCGTCCTGTTTGCCGTTGGGGCGCTGACGTCCTGGCTTTATCATTATCACTTAGAAAAAAAACAAAATACGGAAGCCTGTTCAGTTTCTGTTGTTGTTTACCATGAAGATGCCCGCGCAAACCTGACGCTGGATTTTATGTACACCATGCAAAAGCAGACCGGGGTCATCGCGCTAAGCGGGACATATTTTAAAAATGAGAAGGCGATAGCCTCTATCCGCCGGGATGTGTCTTATATCTGGACCGAAAACAAAGACTCTTTCCAGTTTACCTCCGTGAAGATCCATGAGGTTAATGAAGACTCCCTGCCGGATAATGTACTCGGCGACGTGTTGCCTGATTTCTTTATTTATCCGAACCATAAATTGAACTATACCATTCTGAAACAAGGGCCCAGAGGGTTTCTATTTACCGTCGGTAAGCGTCCTATTTTCTTCTGCTCTCGCTGAGATCTTCTTTCAGTAGTTCGATGACAATTTTCCCCTGTTCAACCCCCACCCTGACCTGAGAGTGGGTAGTAAACCCTGCCTGCTCCAGCCAGTCGCCTTTTAAGCTCAACGCCGCATGTACGCTGTAACGTCGCGGGATTTTGGTCTTCCGGTCTTCGTGACGCTTTCTGAAATAACCGACTTTTAAGTGGCGATAGTGTTTGGTCGTGGCGATCTCTTGCATATAGCCTCCGTAACGATGAGCGACGCGTGTTGTTAATGCCTGTATAAAATACCAGTAAAAAAGGGTGGGGGTGGGCTTAATAGTGGAAGGCGGCTTCAGAAAACGAAATGCAACGACTGAAAAGTGGCAGATAAAGGAGTATTATTAATGCATGTTTTTAGTCGGTGAGCCGCTATGTCTGGTAAACGTATTTCACGGGAAAAAAAGACGATCGCCAGAATGATCGCTCTGTATGAAAAACAGTGCCCGGAGGCTTCTCAGGAAGAGGGACATTATCAGGCGCTGAATGCCTATGCGGATAAGCGTCTGGATAAGTGCGTCTTTGGTGAGGAAAAACCGGCCTGTAAACAGTGTCCGGTACACTGCTACCAGCCCGCCAGGCGTGAAGAGATGAAGCAGATTATGCGCTGGGCGGGGCCCCGCATGCTGTGGCGTCACCCCATCCTGACGGTACGCCATCTGCTTGACGATCGTCGCCCGGTACCGGAATTACCGGAAAAGTATCGCCCGAAAAAGTAACCGTCTCAGCGTGTGAAAGGGCGACAAATGATCTTCATGGCGATCGCGCTGCATAGCGGGAACAGGGCCAGCAGCAGCCAGGGGGACATCGCCTGCGGCGAAGGGACAAGCGCACGATCCAGCAGACTGCCAAACAGCAAATTCCCCAGCAGCACCGCAACACCGCCTGCGGTGGCGAGTGCGCCGTAGTGCGCGCCAAGCGTCGATTCCTCCGCAAAGCGTGGAACCAGATCTTTCGCCGAGGGCACCAGCAGCATTTGCCCAAGCGTTAATAGCGCCACAAAACATACCGACGGCAGCAAGCGGAGCCAGCCTTCCGGCGGCACCGTCGGGGCGAACACCGCCACGCTCGCAAAAGATGCCGAGAGCAGTACAAAGCCCACCGGCAAAATTCTCACCGCGCCCACGCGTCGTGCAAAGCGGGCCAGCGGAAGCTGCAAGGTGATGATCAGCACAGAGGCCAGCATAAACAGGGGGCCGAGATCTTTCTCGTTACCACCGGCACGCTGGATCTCTACGGGCAGCGCCAGATAGAGCTGGTTGTAGCTCAACAGCCACGAGCTGTAGGCGATGATAAAGGCGACAAAGCGCGGCTGACGGAAGGTTGTCCACCAGGGAACAATATTGAGTGCCTGCTTGCTGTGTTGCGCAGCCGGACGGCCTGTCTCTTCTACAAACCTGACGCTGCCGACGAATAGAAAGGTGTAGCTACACGGGTCCGCCGTACCATGAAATAAAACCGTGTATACAAGCTGACCTTGCGCTCATTACGTCCTATCGCTAAAGCATAGATCACTCACTCAGCCACCCCCCCCCCCGATGCCACCCTCACACACATCGCGTACACACTAGCTCAGATGTACCAC
>NZ_LNII01000046.1:0-1797 GCF_001463365.1 Enterobacter sp. 50793107
GGTTCCTGAATACCAGGAAAAGCGACGGGCGGTAGCGTGTCCGGAACTGATAAAGAGAGAGTCTCATGGAAAATCCAGCCAGCCTGTTACGTCGTCTGAACCCCTACTGCGCCCGTGCGATGGAAGGTGCCGCCTCCCTGTGCCAGACCCGCGCCCATGCGGAAATCCTGCCCGAGCACTGGCTGCTGAAGCTGCTGGAGCAGGGTGAGGGCGACCTGACGGTGCTGGCCCGCCGCTACGAATGGGATATGGACGCCATCTGGCAGGATTTGCTGGCATTTCTCGACACGCTGCCCCGTTCGGTACGCAGCCGTCCGCAGCTCTCCGACAGCACTCAGACCCTGATGCAGGACGCGTGGCTGCGCGCCTCGCTGGCGGGCGAAGCGCAGATACGCAGCATTCACCTGCTGATGGCGCTGGCTGAAAAACCAAAACGGGTACGCTGCGACGGTTTGTGGCCGCTGCTGACCCTGGCGCAGAGCCAGCTTGAGCGTCTGCGCCCGCTGCTGGATGCGCAGTCGGACGAGCGACCGGAAGTGCAGCAGGAGGAGAGCCTGAGCCAGTCGCCTTCCGTGCTGAACGATGAGTCCCCCCGTGAGTCGGGCATTGCCGGCAGCAACGGGTTAAGTGAAGCATTACAGAACGCCCTGGATAAGTTCACCCTCGACGTCACCGCCCGTGCCCGGGAGGGCAAAATCGACCCGGTGTTCGGCCGCGACAATGAAATCCGCCAGATGGTGGACATCCTGTCCCGTCGCCGCAAGAACAACCCGATTCTGGTGGGGGAGCCGGGCGTGGGAAAAACCGCCCTGGTGGAAGGGCTGGCGCTGCGCATTGCCGAAGGGAACGTGCCGGAGTCCCTGAAAACGGTGAGCCTGCGCACGCTTGACCTCGGTCTGTTACAGGCGGGGGCGGGCGTGAAGGGCGAGTTTGAGCAGCGCCTGAAAAACGTCATTGATGCGGTGCAGCAGTCTCCGTCCCCGGTGCTGCTGTTCATCGACGAGGCCCACACCATTATCGGCGCAGGAAACCAGGCCGGGGGCGCCGATGCGGCCAACCTGCTGAAGCCCGCGCTCGCCCGCGGTGAACTCAGAACCATCGCCGCCACCACCTGGAGCGAGTACAAACAGTACTTTGAGCGCGACGCGGCGCTGGAGCGGCGTTTCCAGATGGTGAAGGTGGACGAGCCGGACGACGACACCGCCTGCCTGATGCTGCGGGGCCTGAAATCCCGCTACGCGCAGCACCACGGGGTGCACATTACCGATGAGGCGGTCAGGGCGGCGGTGACCCTTTCCCGGCGTTACCTGACCGGCCGCCAGCTGCCGGACAAGGCGGTTGACCTGCTGGACACCGCGTCGGCCCGCGTGCGCATGAGCCTCGACACCGTGCCGGAGCCGCTGACCCGGATGAAGGCGCAGCTCACGGCCCTGGCGATGGAAAAGCAGGCGCTGCTGGAGGATATCGCGGTGGGTAACCTCACCCACGATGAGCGGCTGGCGGCCATCGAACAGGACGAGGTCCGCATTATTCTGGAGCTCGACGAACGGGAAGCGCAGTACGGCCAGGAGCTGAAACTCACGGAAGCGCTGGTGGCCTGCCGCGCAGATATCTCCCGTCAGGCGGAGATTTCAGACCTGCAACAGCAACTGAATGAAGCTCAGCAGGACAACCCGCTGCTGGGGCTGGATGTGGACGCGCGTACCGTTGCCACGGTGATTGCCGACTGGACCGGTGTGCCGCTCTCCTCATTAATGAAGGATGAACAGACGGAACTGTTACGCCTCGAAGAGCACC
>NZ_LNII01000047.1:0-53665 GCF_001463365.1 Enterobacter sp. 50793107
TGACTCTTAAAGTCTCCTGAAGGAACGTTGAAGACGACGACGTTGATAGGTCGGGTGTGTAAGCGCAGCGATGCGTTGAGCTAACCGATACTAATGAACCGTGAGGCTTAACCTTACAACGCCGAAGATGTTTTGGCGAAGAGACAGATTTTCAGCTTTGATTCAGAGTCCGAAGGATTTTGCGCTGAGACAAGGCGGCAAGCGAAGGAAAGGAAGAAGCATACTGAGGTATGTGACTGACTTTACGAGAGCAGCCAACGCAGTATCAGCCCAAAAGACACAGGACAGAGCACAGGAATTTGCCTGGCGGCTTTAGCGCGGTGGTCCCACCTGACCCCATGCCGAACTCAGAAGTGAAACGCCGTAGCGCCGATGGTAGTGTGGGGTCTCCCCATGTGAGAGTAGGGAACTGCCAGGCATCAAATAAGTGAAGAGGCCATCCGAAAGGATGGCCTTTTTGCGTTTCTGCGCTGCACAAACTAATCCCCCACAACGTACTGCTTATACGGTAAACTACCTGCGTTTTTGCATCAGGATAGCGCCTATGAACCACTCCCTTAAGCCCTGGAATACCTTTGGTATTCAACGGAATGCTAATCACATTGTACGCGCCGATACGGCCCAGCAACTGCTGGATGCATGGCAACGCGCAAAAGAAAACAACGAACCCGTACTGATTCTGGGCGAAGGCAGCAATGTCCTGTTTCTCGATGATTTTGCCGGGACGGTCATTATTAACCGCATCATGGGAATTGAGGTCGAAGAGTGCGCCGATAGCTGGCGTTTGCGCGTAGGTGCCGGCGAAAACTGGCATCAACTGGTGCAATATACCCTCGAAAAAGGGATGCCGGGACTGGAAAACCTGGCTCTCATCCCGGGCTGTGCGGGATCATCGCCCATTCAAAATATCGGTGCGTATGGCATCGAACTCAAACACGTGTGCGACTATGTCGACTGCATTGAGCTGGCGACCGGTACGGCTCAGCGTTTAACGGCAGAGCAGTGCCGTTTTGGCTACCGTGACAGCATCTTCAAACATGAATATCAGGATCGCTACGTCATTGTCGCTGTGGGCCTGCGTCTGTCCAAAACCTGGCAGCCGGTGCTGACCTATGGTGATTTAACGCGCCTCGATCCGGCAACCGTCACCCCTCGCGATGTGTTTGACTCGGTTTGCCATATGCGCATGACCAAGCTGCCCGATCCCAAAGTAAACGGAAATGCCGGCAGTTTCTTTAAAAACCCGGTCATAAACAGCGAAAACGCGAAAGCATTGCTGGCTAAATGGCCTACGGCCCCGCATTATCCGCAGGCGGATGGCAGCGTGAAGCTGGCCGCAGGTTGGCTTATCGATCAGTGCCAGCTCAAAGGTACTACCGTGGGCGGCGCAGCGGTTCACCGTCAGCAGGCACTGGTGCTGATTAATCAATACGATGCGACCAGCGACGACGTGGTGCAACTGGCGCACCATGTGCGTCAGCAAGTGGGTGAGAAATTTAACGTCTGGCTGGAGCCGGAAGTCCGCTTCATTGGTCGTACGGGTGAAGTGAATGCTGTGGAGACTATCGCGTGAAGGACAATACCATCCCGTTAACCCTGATTGGCATCCTGGCCGACGGTGAGTTTCATTCTGGCGAGCAATTAGGTGAGCAGCTGGGCATGAGCCGTGCTGCCATTAATAAACATATTCAGACCCTCCGCGACTGGGGGGTTGATGTCTTCACCGTGCCCGGAAAAGGCTACAGTCTGCCGGAGCCCATTCAGCTCCTGAACGAAGAACTCATCCGCAGCCAGATAGGGCAGGGTAACGTGGCCGTATTGCCGGTCATCGATTCGACAAACCAGTACCTGCTGGAGCGGATAGGCGAGCTGGAATCAGGGGATGCCTGCGTTGCAGAGTACCAGCAGGCCGGGCGCGGCCGTCGCGGGCGTAAGTGGTTCTCGCCGTTTGGCGCAAACCTCTATCTTTCCATGTACTGGCGTCTTGAGCAGGGGCCTGCCGCCGCAGTGGGTCTGAGTCTGGTGATTGGTATCGTTATGGCGGAAGTTCTGCATGAACTTGGCGCGGATAAAGTACGGGTAAAATGGCCAAACGACCTTTACCTGAACGATCGTAAGCTTGCCGGCATCCTGGTCGAACTGACGGGAAAAACTGGCGATGCGGCGCAAATTGTCATTGGTGCCGGTCTCAATATGGTAATGCGAAATGTGCAAAGCGATGTGGTGAATCAGGCGTGGACTAACCTGCAGGAAGCGGGGATCACCATCGATCGCAACACGCTTGCCGTGCGTATGATTAAAGAGATGCGTACCTCCTTGTCTCTCTTTGAACAGGAAGGGCTGGCATCGTTCCTGTCTCGCTGGGAAAAACTCGATAACTTTATCAACCGACCGGTGAAACTGCTGATTGGTGATAAGGAGATCTACGGTATCTCTCGCGGCATTGATGCACAGGGTGCCCTGCTCCTGGAGCAGGATGGCGTCATCAAGCCCTGGGTGGGCGGTGAGATCTCCCTGCGCAGCGCTGAATAAATGAGTATGCGCCCTACAGGATATTCCGCGAGCCTGAAAATGCTCGTCTGGCTCGCGGAACAATCATTCCCTCTCCCCGAGGGGAAGAGAGTCTGTAGAACTTACTGCGGATAAGGTACCCAGTCTCCGCCGTTCAGGCGAACGTACGGTTTGTTCTGGTATTGAATGACAACCGCATTCGCATTCTCTGACACTTCCGCGGTTTGCGGCAGATTGCTGGTGAGCTGATCCCAGTTCACGCTATCTTCCACAAACAGCTTACCATCGACCGCGCGGGCCACAAGCTCAGAGATGGCCAGATAGCTGACTGGCTGAGTGATCTCAATCGGTGCGCCCTGATGCGGTGCCTTCATACCAAAGAATTTAATCCCGGCCGGCACGTTGGTAATGGACGGGCTGGGGATATCGCGCAGGCCGGACACCTGCATTCTGTCGCCTTTCAGCGCCCCACCGTGCTCCGGAACGACAACCACCATCACTTTACGGCCAGATTTTTCCAGCTCAGTGAAGAACGCATCCAGCTCATCAAAGAACTTCTGCGCACGCACTTTGTAATCCGCCGTTTTGCTCACGCCCGGGAAGTGGTTACCGTCGTGAAGGGGCAGGGTGTTATAGAACGTGGCGCTGCGCGGATTGCTGTCTTTTTCAATGGTCTGCAGCCAGCGCTGTAGCACGGCGGTATCGTCATAGACTGGCGAGCCGTCGAAGCCCAGCAGCGTGACCGGCAGCCCGGTTTGATCCATCAGCGGTGCCTGCATACCCCCTTCTTCACGTACCTCTTTCAGGAAGTTACCGAACTGACCGTTATGCCCCAGCATCAGATGCTGCGTAAAGCCCAGTTTCGCCAGGTTATCGAACAGATAACACTGGTTGCCAGCGGGCTGATACAAATTCTTGTGCGATGGCTGGCCGCAGCTTGCTCGCAGCAGGCGGATGGCCGCCGGGCCGCTGTACGAGGTGGCAGAGTTAAAGTCTTTAAACTGGATATCGAAATGCGACCACAGCGGGTGCGACATTAAACCAGCCGCATCAACGTCAGCCCAGGAGAGGGAGCAGATGTTAATTACCAGCAGTTCAAACGGCTGAGCATCTGCCGGGAGTGCATCCGGGAATTTAGTCTGACGCTTATCTTCCGCGGTGTAGAAGCTGGAAAGCCAGGCATTCAGGTTGGTTGAGGTCGGCGGTGCGGTCTGCGCTGGAATATCGCCCACCACCGGCGTGTCGCCTGCCGTAGCAACGGTTGCTGCCGCGCTTCCTCCGGTGGTGGTCACCGTGCTGGTCGGTTGACCGGCAGGCCACAGGGAAAAACTTGGCCCAGCCAGCGTCAGAACGTTCAGCCAAATCATAATGGCAACGACAAACACCGTGACGCGGATCCACTGTGACAGAAACAGCCAGGCAACCAGCAACACAAAGACCGCGCCAATCATCTGCCAGTTAATAAAGCGCTCGGTCAGGTCGAGGATATAGCTGGCGCTAAACCCGGCGACCTGCGAACCCTGACTCATGATGCTGTCCGGCCCCGGCAGCCAGGTGTCATGCCAGAACAGCGCAAAACCCAGCGGGATGGCAACCCAGTGACGCAAGCGATGCAGCCTGATATTGGGCAGCGGCATCAGCAGGAAAGCCATAAACACCAGGTTCAGCAGAGGATGGAAGTTCAGATAGCCAGCCCACAGCAGACCAAACTTCACCAGAAAGTAGAAGTTCCAGCCGGAAAGGCCGCGCCAGTATTGCCACAGAGGCGATGGTGACGAAGCGGTATAAGTTGAGTTAGTCATGTTTTCGGTCTGCCTTGACGTGTGTTGCCCGTGTCAGTGTTCCGGCTGGTTTGACATAGCGAGGTTTGCCAAACGCCATTCTGGCCGTATCGCGAATACGACGCATTGAATGGCGTGCATAATAACCAAGCGGGAAAAAGATCAGCGCACAGAATACAACCAGTTGAATGATATCGCTGATATTCATGATGGTGCGTTCTCCCCATTCTCAGTTAATAAGCGAAGGGGTTCCGGAACCCGACGCCAGATATGGCCGTCATGCCGTGCATTGAGGATCGGTTTGACATCGCTCGTGACAGGCAGCGGTTTCACCCAGTTTTCAGGCGCGAGGGCACGCATCTGCACCAGCTCAGCGCTGATCAGATTGTCTTCGAACCAAATCATACGGTTTGAGAAAATATCCCCGGTAGGCAGCGGGAAGATATGGTTCAGCGCGGTATCGAGATCGTTCACCCGACAAAAAGACAAAAACAGTACCAGGCGGTTGTCGCCAATCGTCATGATGTCCCCGGTACGGTTCGGGCGGCATAAGGTGAGCGCCTGTTCCACGCGGATCCCCGGTACAGGACGCAGGGCAACCATTACCCCTTTCCCGTCTGCAGGAAGCAGCGTGTTGTTCATCATGTTGCCAACGGCATCGCAGAAGGTATCCCATTTCTGATAACCACGCAGTTTCATCGGCTGCGTCATGGAAAGCAGCGTGGAAATATCTTCCGGTACGTGGCGGTTGAACTGCTGCCCCTGGACACTTTCGATAAGCGTCAGGCAGCGTGACAGAGGGGCATTCCACGGGATAACCATGTTTGCGCCACAGCCCAAAAGCAGACGCTCATCCGTGGCACGCAGGCTGGTATTGTTTTCGCGTACCACAATTTTTAACGCGCTGCCGCGTTGACGACGTAAGGTATGAATTTGTCGTGCCAGCATTTCAATCTGGTTGTTCTGCATCAGCGAGAAAACAAGGGTTGCCGCCTGCGTCGTGCGGGCTTCATGAAAAAGCGCTTCATTGGACTCAAACAGGGACCAGTTTTCAGACAGCGCGGGCGCCCCCTCCAGTACCGCAATATGGCTCAGGATCCGTTTTTCATCGCTGCGCGGTTGCACCACGGTTTCTTCTTGCTGGGCAAGGTGCCACTCGCCGTCAATATGTTTAAGCGTAAGTTGCTGTCTGGCGCTCACGCCTTTTTCATTACACCAGAATGCAATATCGTAGAGATAGCTGCCCGCCTGGTCGCGCAGACTCGCCAGGCCGAATAGCGAGCGATACTCCGCCATTAAAAGTGAAAACAGCTTGTCGTTATTACTGCCGGGATTGATTATCAATAGCGTGCAATTTTGAAATTTTGCCCATTTATTGATTTTTTCCAGCCACTGCAGCAGTTTCTCCGTCGGGATATTTTGCAGGGCATTATGTGAACATTTAAGAATCAATAAAAAGCGGTCTGGATTGATGGAACACTGAATGTCGCGGGACAAATAGTATAGACTATCTGCTTCCGACGGCATGGAAAACAAGCGTACCGTCTGTGGACCGCGGTCTCGCTCAAGCGTAATAATTTGCTTCGGGTCTTCGCCCATACTAATGACAGCGACCCGGGAGTCCTTACCCTGCGCGGCAATTGTCTGGTTTACCAGACTGATAGCATCTTCATTACGATCCGAATTAACCCACCAGACTCCTCCGACTGGCATGTGGCGCAATTCGTCCCATAATGACTGGATGCCAATAGAAAATATGGAGTCCACGGTGTCCCTCTTTTCGTCTAATTTATCTGTATATCAGTTTACTAGCGAAAGCGTAGAAATAAACCTAACATTGAAATTAAAGAGCATCAGATTTAGCATGTAAATGAAATTTCACAGGGCAGGAAGCCTCGCGACTTCAGAGAGTAAAACGATACTCAAAGGGATGGAAAAAAATGGATAATAACGAACCCGGAACCCCAGTCGATTCGACCCTGGGTTACACATTCCAAAACGATTTTCTGGCGCTGACGCAGGCCTTTTCTTTACCTGAAATAGATTACACCGATATTTCCCAGCGGGAACAGTTGGCTGCGGCTATTAAACGTTGGCCGTTATTAGCTGAATTTACCCAACAACAATAAGGGAGCCATTGATGGCCATACTCGGATTACAGGGCGTCCGTGGTGGAGTGGGTACAACATCCGTTACCGCGGCGCTGGCGTGGTCATTACAGCTTTTAGGTGAATCGGTGCTGGTGATTGATGCCTGCGCCGACAATTTGCTGCGTATGTCATTTAACGTCGACTTTACCCGTACAGAGGGTTGGGCCCGCGCGTTGCTTGATGATAAAGACTGGCGTGATGCGGGTCTGCGTTACACCTCCCAGCTCGATCTCCTGCCGTTTGGTCAACTGACCACGACAGAGCGTGAGAATGAAGCCGCCTATCAGCGTTTATTTTCGCAATTCACACTCGCACTGCAGAGCCTCAAAGAAAAAGGCCATTATCAGTGGATCCTGCTGGATCTGCCGCACGGTGCCGGCACGCTGACCCGACAGCTGATTGCCCAGTGCGACCACGTGCTCTCCATTGTGAACGTCGATGCCAATTGCCATATCCGTCTACATCAGCAGGGGTTGCCACAGAATAGCCATATCCTGATTAACGATTTACGCATTGGCAGCCAGATCCAGGACGATCTGTATCAGGTCTGGCTGCAAAGCCAGCGTCGTCTGCTGCCGATTGTGATCCATCGTGATGAGGGGATGGCGGAATGCCTCGCCTCCAAACAGCCACTTGGCGAGTATTGTAGCGATTCGCTGGCGGCAGAAGAGATCCTGACGCTGGCGAACTGGTGTCTGCTGCACTTCGCCCAAGAGGCGGATCCTGCCAGGGGTACGGTATGAGTCGACTCGCCAGCTGGTTACTCATCCCGCCGGTCAGTTCGCGTTTAAGCGACCATTACCGGCATTATCGCCGGCATGGTGCCTCGGCATTTAGCGCCGCGTTCGGCTGTTTCTGGATGATTCTGGCCTGGATGTTCATCCCCCTCGAGCACCCCCGCTGGCAGCGCATTCGTGCGCGACACAGTGAATTGTATCCGCACATTAATCCTGACCGTCCACGGCCGTTAGATCCGGCGCGGTACATCATTCAGGCCATCTGGCTGGTGGTTACGTCGCCGCGGCAGGAGAAAAAGACGCCGCACTGGCGCAGCTTCAGCCGGGTCCAGCTTTTACGCGAACGCTATCATCAGTGGCTGGACAGGCTGCCTGACCGCGTGGGCGATAAGACCAGCCATCTGGATAACCATAAAGAACTCGGGCATCTGCACCCGGGTTTACGGCGTTTTATTCTGGGCGTGATAGTTGTCTTCTCGCTCATTCTGGCGCTGGTCTGTATCACGCAACCCTTTAACCCGCTGGCGCAGTTCACTTTCCTGATCCTGCTGTGGGGCGTGGCGCTGCTGGTGCGGCGTATACCGGGGCGCTTCTCCGCCCTGATGCTGATTGTGTTATCACTGACCGTCTCCTGCCGCTATATCTGGTGGCGTTATACCTCAACGCTGAACTGGGATGACCCGGTCAGTCTGGTATGCGGTCTGGTGCTGCTGTTTGCTGAAACGTACGCCTGGATTGTGCTGGTGTTGGGCTATTTCCAGGTGATCTGGCCGCTCAACCGCCAGCCGGTTCCGCTGCCAAAAGATACGTCGCAGTGGCCGACTGTCGATCTCTTTGTGCCGACCTATAACGAAGATCTGAGCGTGGTGAAAAATACCATTTACGCCGCGCTGGGTATCGACTGGCCCAAAGATAAGCTCAAAATCTGGATCCTGGATGACGGCGGTCGGGCCGCGTTCCGTGAGTTCGCGCAAGAGGTGGGCGTTGAGTATATCGCCCGCACCTCTCACGAACATGCCAAAGCCGGGAACATCAACAACGCGCTGAAGTATGCGACAGGGGAATTTGTCTCCATCTTTGACTGCGACCACGTGCCGACGCGCTCGTTCCTGCAGATGACGATGGGCTGGTTCCTGAAAGAGAAAGCGCTGGCGATGATGCAGACGCCGCACCACTTCTTCTCGCCGGATCCGTTTGAACGTAACCTCGGCCGTTTCCGTAAGACCCCGAACGAAGGCACGCTGTTCTATGGCCTGGTGCAGGACGGCAACGACATGTGGGATGCGACCTTCTTCTGCGGTTCCTGTGCGGTTATCCGCCGTAAACCGCTGGATGAAATTGGCGGCATCGCGGTTGAAACGGTCACTGAAGATGCCCATACCTCGCTACGCCTGCACCGTCGCGGCTATACCTCGGCCTATATGCGTATCCCTCAGGCGGCCGGTCTGGCGACGGAATCCCTGTCGGCGCATATCGGCCAGCGTATTCGCTGGGCGCGCGGGATGGTACAGATTTTCCGTCTTGATAACCCGCTGTTGGGTAAAGGCCTCAAGCTGGCGCAACGTCTGTGCTACGTCAACGCCATGTTCCACTTCTTATCCGGTATTCCGCGGCTGATCTTCCTGACCGCGCCGCTGGCGTTCCTGCTTCTTCACGCCTATATCATCTACGCGCCCGCGCTGATGATTGCGCTGTTTGTTCTGCCGCACATGATCCACGCGAGCCTGACCAACTCGAAGATTCAGGGCAAGTATCGCCACTCATTCTGGAGTGAAATCTACGAAACGGTGCTGGCCTGGTACATCGCGCCGCCAACGATGGTGGCGCTGATTAACCCGCATAAAGGCAAGTTTAACGTCACCGCGAAGGGGGGCCTGGTGGAAGAGGAGTATGTCGACTGGGTGATCTCCCGTCCGTACATCTTCCTGGTGCTGCTGAACATTGTGGGGGTGATTGCCGGTATCTGGCGCTACTTCTACGGTCCGGAAAACGAAATCCTGACGGTGTTCGTCAGTATGGCATGGGTATTTTACAACCTGATTATCCTTGGTGGCGCAGTGGCGGTGTCAGTGGAGAGCAAGCAGGTACGTCGCGCGCATCGTGTTGAAATCAGCATGCCTGCGGCGATAGCCCGTGAAGATGGTCATCTCTTCTCCTGTACCGTTCATGACTTCTCCGACGGTGGTCTGGGTATCAAAATCAACGGTCAGGCGAAGGTGCTGGAAGGGCAGAAGGTTAACCTGTTGCTTAAGCGTGGCCAGCAGGAGTATGTCTTCCCGACACAGGTTGTGCGTGTGGCAGGCAATGAAGTGGGTCTGCAGCTGATGCCGCTGACCAGGAAGCAACATATTGATTTTGTGCAGTGTACGTTTGCCCGCGCGGATACGTGGGCTCTCTGGCAGGACAGCTTCCCGGAAGATAAGCCTCTGGAAAGCCTGCTGGATATTCTGAAGCTGGGGTTCCGTGGCTATCGTCACCTTGCAGAATTTGCCCCGTCGTCGGTGAAAATAATTTTCCGGTCACTTACTTCGCTGGTTTCCTGGGTCGTGTCGTTCATTCCTCGTCGTCCTGAGCGGGATGAGGCGAAGCAGGCGGACCCGGTTATGGCTCAACAATGATGATAACGCGATGAAAACAAAACTTTCCTGGTTATGTGCAGTGGCAATGGGGATGAGTACGCTCCCCGCAACAATGGCTAACGCAGCGCCTGATAACGCCGCGGCCACGCCAGCTCCTACGGTGCCTGTGGTGTCGCAAGCGACCGAACCGGTTGTCACCGCGGCGCCCGGTCAAACAGAAAATCTCGTTCCCAACCAGCCGACAGCGGGAAATACCCTGCCGGCCGACGCGCAGGTTGTGGGGCAGGTGATGCCGGGTGTTCCGGGGGCTAATGCGCCTGTTGTCACGGAGAATGCCCCGTCGCGGGACGTGAAGCTCACCTTTGCGCAAATTGCGCCGCCTCCGGGCAGCATGGTGCTGCGCGGCGTCAATCCTAAAGGCGGCGTTGAGTTTGGTATGCGCAGCGATGAGGTTGTGTCGAAGGCGGTGCTGAACCTGGAATATACCCCTTCTCCTTCGCTGCTGCCGACCCAGTCTCAGCTGAAGGTCTACCTGAATGACGAGCTGATGGACGTGCTGCCGGTCACCAAAGAGCAGTTGGGCAAGAAAACCCTGGCTCAGGTGCCGATCAACCCGCTGTTTATCACCGACTTTAACCGTATCCGTCTGGAATTCGTGGGCCACTACCGTGACGTGTGCGAAAACCCGGCCAGCAACACGCTGTGGATGGATGTCGGGCGTAACTCATCGCTGCAGATGACCTACCAGTCGCTGGCGCTGAAAAACGATCTCTCCGCGTTCCCGGTGCCGTTCTTCGATCCGCGTGATAATCGCCCGTTAAACCTGCCGATGGTCTTTGCGTCCTCACCGGACGTCACGGAGCAACTGGCAGCGACCATCGTGGCCTCCTGGTTCGGCTCCCGTTCCGGCTGGCGCGGGCAGAACTTCCCGGTTATGTATGACAAGATCCCTGACAGAAATGCCATCATCTTTGCGACCAACGCGAAGCGTCCTGCTTTCCTGCGTGAGCACCCGGATGTCAAAGCGCCGACCATTGAGATGATAAGCCACCCGGATAACCCGTATGTGAAACTGCTGGTGGTTTTCGGGCGTGATGAGAAAGACTTGGTGCAGGCGGCAAAAGCGATTGCACAGGGGAATATCCTGTTCCGCGGCAGTAGCGTGGTTGTCGATGAGGTCAAGCCGCTGTTGGCACGTAAACCTTATGACGCGCCAAACTGGGTACGTACCGACCGCGCCGTCACCTTCGGCGAGCTGAAAACCTATGAAGAGCAGCTGCAGTCGACAGGGATTGAGCCGTCTCCTGTCAGCCTGTCGCTGAACCTGCCGCCGGACCTGTATCTGCTGCGCACCACCGGTATCGATATGAACCTCAACTATCGTTACACCGCGCCGTCAACCAAAGACAGTTCGCGCATGGATATCAGCCTGAATAACCAGTTCCTTCAGTCGTTTAATCTGATGAATAATCAGGAAACGAACCGTCTGCTGCTGCGTTTGCCGGTACTGCAGGGGCTGCTGGATGGTAAAACCGATGTCTCCATCCCGGCGCTGAAGCTCGGGGCGGTAAACCAGCTGCGCTTTGATTTCCAGTACATGAATCCAATGCCGGGCGGTTCGGTGGACAACTGCATCACCTTCCAGCCGGTGCAGAACCACGTCGTGATTGGCGATGAATCGACCATCGACTTCTCGAAGTACTATCACTTCCTCGCCATGCCGGATCTGCGGGCGTTTGCTAACGCGGGCTTCCCGTTCAGCCGTATGGCGGACCTGTCTGAATCCATTGTTGTGATGCCAAAAGCGCCAAATGAAGGGCAGGTGACGACGCTGCTGGACACCATGGCGACCGTAGGCGCGCAAACGGGCCTGCCGGCGATTAACGTTACCCTGACGGATGATGGCGCTCAAATTCAGAACAAAGATGCGGACATCATGGTGATCGGTTCCATCCCGGATAAGCTGAAGGATGAGAAGCGTATCGATCTGCTGGTTCAGGCAGCCCAGTCCTGGGTTAACACGCCGCTGCGTCAGACCGAGTTCCCGAGCATCATGCCGGATATCAACGATCGTAAAGCCAGCGCGCAGACGGCTGTCACGTCTCAGGGGGCGATGGCGGCCGTGGTCGGCTTCCAGTCACCGTATAACGATCAGCGTAGCGTGATTGCCCTGCTCGCAGACAGCCCGCGTGGCTACGAACTGCTCAACAGTGCGATGAACGACAGCGGTAAACGTGCCGCGATGTTCGGCTCTGTGTCGGTGATCCGTGAGTCGGGCGTGAACAGCCTGCGCGTAGGCGATGTGTACTATGTGGGGCATCTGCCATGGTTCGAACGTCTGTGGTATGCGCTCTCTAACCATCCGATTCTGCTCGCTATCCTGGCCGCCGTCAGCGTGGTGCTGCTGGCCTGGGTGCTGTGGCGTCTGCTGCGTATCATCAGCCGTCGTCGCCTGAATCCGGATCATGAGTAAGATGTGATGAAAGCCTTTCGCTGGTGTGTCATTGCGTTGATGCTGGCGGCGGTGCCTCTGCGCGCCGCCTGTACCTGGCCTGCCTGGGAGAAATTTAAACAGGATTACATCAGCGAGGGCGGGCGGGTCATTGATCCCAGCGACACGCGTAAAATCACTACCTCGGAAGGGCAAAGCTACGCGCTGTTCTTTGCCCTCGCCGCGAATGACCGTAAAGCGTTCGACAAAGTGCTGGCATGGACGCGGGATAACCTTGCCGGGGGGCATCTCGACGACACGCTCCCTGCCTGGTTATGGGGGCAAAAAGACAAAGACACCTGGGCGGTTATCGATACCAATTCCGCCTCGGATGCCGATATCTGGATCGCCTGGTCCCTGCTTGAAGCGGGGCGGTTATGGAAAGACGCTGACTATACCCGTACGGGCAAGGCGCTACTCGAGCGCATCGCCCGCGAAGAAGTGGTGAAAGTACCTGGCCTCGGTCTGATGCTGCTGCCCGGTAAAGTTGGCTTTGTCGATGAGAACGCCTGGCGTTTTAATCCCAGCTATCTTCCACCACAGCTCGCAAGCTACTTCACGCGTTTTGGCACCCCGTGGACCACCCTGCGTGAGACCAATCTGCGCTTGCTGCTGGAGAGTGCGCCGAAAGGTTTTTCGCCGGACTGGGTGCAATACCAGAAAAACAAAGGCTGGCGGTTACAGCAGGAGCCGCCGCTGGTGGGGGGATATGACGCCATCCGCGTCTATCTCTGGGTGGGGATGATGAACGATAACGATCCTCAGAAAGCCCGGCTGCTGGCGCGCTTCAGGCCAATGGCCGCCACCACAACAAAACAGGGCGTACCACCGGAGAAAGTGAATGTGGCGAGTGGAGCACGCACGGGCAATGGCCCGGTCGGCTTCTCTGCCGCCATGCTGCCTTTTTTACAACAGCGTGATGCGCAGGCCGTCCAGCGCCAGCGCGTGGCTGACCACTTTCCTGATAATAATGCTTACTACAGTTATGTACTGACTCTCTTTGGACAAGGATGGGATCAGCATCGTTTTCGTTTCACCACAAAAGGTGAATTAATACCGGATTGGGGCCAGGAATGCGCAAGTTCACAGTAAATCTACTCAGTTTATCGCTTGGCCTGGCGCTGATGCCGCTGGCTCAGGCCGTCAACTCTCCACAGCAGCAACAGCTGCTGGAACAGGTGCGCCTGGGGGAATCGACGCAGCGTGAAGATTTGGTGCGTCAGTCGCTCTATCGTCTTGAGCTGATCGACCCGAACAACCCTGACGTTATTGCGGCACGTTTTCGCTATCTGCTTCGTCAGGGCGACAACGCTGGCGCACAAAAAGAGCTGGATAGACTGAAAGGGATCGCCCCCGGTTCCAGCGCGTACCAGTCCTCGCGCAATACGATGCTGCTTTCCACGCCGGATGGCCGCCAGCAGTTACAGCAGGCTCGCTTACTCGCCACGACAGGCCATACCCAGGAAGCGATTGCCGCCTATGACAAGCTGTTCGACGGCAACCCGCCGGGCGGCGACGTGGCAACAGAATACTGGAATGTGGTGGCGAAAGATCCCGCCCGCCGCAATGCGGCCATTAACCAGCTGAAAAAGATCAACAGCAGCAGCCCCGGCAATACGCAGCTGCAGTCGACGCTGGCCCAGCTGCTGTTCCAGACCGGGCGCCGTGATGAAGGCTTTGCGGTGCTGCAGGAGATGGCCAAATCCAGCAATGGCCGCAGCCAGGCGTCGGATATGTGGTATGCGCAGATCAAAGACCAGTCTGTCAGCAGTGCCAGCGTCTCCGCGCTGCAAAAGTACCTGAGCGTATTCAGTGACGGTGAGAACGTAACCGCAGCGCGTTCACAGCTTGAAGCGCAGCAAAAACAGCTCGCCGATCCAACTTTCCGTGCGAAAGCACAAGGCCTGGCGGCAGTGGATGCCGGACAGGGTGATAAGGCGGTGGCGGAACTGCAAAAGGCGGTCAGCGCAAACCATGCCGACAGCGAAGCCATTGGCGCGCTGGGCCAGGCATACTCCCAGA
Source organism: Enterobacter sp. 50793107 (assembly GCF_001463365.1). Taxonomy (NCBI): domain Bacteria; kingdom Pseudomonadati; phylum Pseudomonadota; class Gammaproteobacteria; order Enterobacterales; family Enterobacteriaceae; genus Enterobacter; species Enterobacter sp. 50793107. The sequence goes on from NZ_LNII01000047.1 coordinate 14,272, forward strand.
AAGGCGACCGTGCTCGCGCGGTGGCACAGTTTGAAAAGGCGATCGCCCTCGATCCGCAGAGCGATAACCGCGGCAAATGGGACAGCTTGCTGAAGGTGAACCGTTACTGGCTGCTGATCCAGCAGGGGGATGCGGCGCTGAAAGCGAATAACCCGGCACAGGCGGAGCGCTATTATCAGCAGGCGCGCACTATCGACAATAGCGACAGTTATGCGGTGCTGGGGCTGGGTGATGCCGCAGCGGCACGTAAAGATAACGACGCCGCCGAGCGCTATTATCGCCAGGCATTACGCATGGACAGCGGCAACAGTAACGCGGTCCGCGGACTGGCCAATATTTATCGCGCACAGTCACCGGAGAAAGCCTCGCAGTTTATCCAGTCGCTCTCCGCCAGCCAGCGTCGCAGCATTGATGATATTGAACGTAGCCTGACCAACGAACAACTCTCCGCCCAGGCCGAGCAGCTGGAGAACCAGGGCAAATACGCCCAGGCCGCCGAGGTTCAGCGTCGTCGTCTGGCGCTCTCTCCAGGCGACGTGTGGATCACCTATCGCCTGTCGCGCGATCTCTACAGCGCAGGCCAGCGCAGTCAGGCAGATACCCTGATGCGTCAGCTTGCCAGCCAGAAACCGACCGACCCGGATCAGGTGTATGCCAACGGGCTCTATCTTTCCGGTAACGACCAGGATCGTGCCGCGCTGGCCCATCTGGAGACGCTGCCGCGCAGCCAGTGGAACGGCAATATTCAGGAGCTTGCCGACCGCCTGCAAAGCAATCAGGTGCTCGAAACCGCCAATCGCCTGCGCGACAGCGGCAAAGAGCAGGAGGCGGAAAATCTTCTTCGTCAACAACCTGCTTCTACCCGTATCGATTTAACCCTGGCGGACTGGGCGCAGCAGCGGGGCGATCTCAGTGCAGCAAAAACGGCATACAGCGGCGTGTTGCAGCGCGAGCCACAAAACGAAGATGCGATCCTCGGCCTGACCGAAATCTACAGTGCGCAGGGCGACAAAGACGCTGCGCGTGCCGAACTGGCGAAACTGCCTGCGACGCAAAATGGCCAGCCGTTGTCGCTCAACATGCAGCGCCGCATCGCGATGGCGCAGGCGGGGCTGGGTGATTCTGCTGCCGCAGAAAAGACGTTCAACAGCATCATTCCGCAGGCAAAATCACAGCCTGCGTCTATGGAAAACGCGCTGGTGCTGCGTGATGCGGCACGTTTTCAGACGCAAAATGGCCAGCCTCAGCAGGCGCTGGAGACCTATAAAGATGCCATGGTCTCCTCTGGCATCACCACCACCCGTCCGGCAGACAATGACACCTTTACGCGCCTGACGCGTAACGACGAAAAAGATGACTGGCTGAAGCGCGGCGTGCGTAGCGATGCCGGTGATTTGTATCGCCAGCAGGATGTTAACGTTACGCTGCAGCACGACTACTGGGGCTCCAGCGGTACCGGCGGCTACTCCGACCTCAAAGCCCACACCACCATGCTGCAGGTGGATGCGCCGCTCTCTGATGGACGGATGTTCTTCCGCAGCGATCTGGTCAATATGGATGCCGGTTCGTTTGCCACCAACAACGGCACCTACGATCCCAAATGGGGGACCTGTGCCGAAACGCCATGTCGCGGCAACACCAGTCAGACGTCAAACGGCGCAAGCGTGGCCGTGGGCTGGCAGAATAAAACCTGGGCATGGGATATCGGCACCACGCCAATGGGCTTTGACGTGGTGGATGTGGTCGGCGGGGTGAGCTATAGCAACGATCTCGGTCCTATCGGCTACACCATTAACGCCCACCGTCGCCCGATCTCCAGCTCTCTGCTGGCCTTTGCCGGGCAAAAAGACACCAATACCGGCACCACCTGGGGCGGCGTGCGCGCCACCGGCGGTGGCGTGAGCATCAGCTACGATAAAGGCGAGGCGAACGGCATCTGGTCAAGCCTGAATGCGGAATCGCTGACCGGGAAAAATGTAGAGGATAACTGGCGCGTCCGCTGGATGACCGGTTACTACTACAAGCTGATTAATAAAAACAACGAGCGCCTGACTGTCGGTGTCTCTAACATGCTCTGGCACTACGATAAAGATCTGAGCGGCTATACCCTGGGTCAGGGCGGCTATTATAGCCCGCAGGAATATGTCTCCTTTGCGCTGCCGGTCACCTGGCGTAAACGCACGGAGAACTGGTCCTGGGAGCTGGGCGGGTCTGTCTCATGGTCTCACTCTAAAACCAACGATGTGCTGCGCTATCCCCTTCAGGGACTCATTCCCGTCGATGAGCCAGGCCGCTACACCGACAGGGGGGCGATGGAAACCGGCAGCAGCTCCTCAGGCACCGGTTATACCGCGCGGGCCATTGTCGAGCGCCGGGTCACGTCCAACTGGTTTGTGGGTCTTGGCGTGGATATTCAGGAAGCGAAAGACTATACCCCAAGCCATGCGCTGCTTTATGTACGCTACTCCGCCGCAGGCTGGCAGGGTGATATGGACTTACCGCCACAGCCGCTCATTCCCTACGCGGACTGGTAATCGGATTTTACTTAATCCATTTGTAAGTCTCTCTTAAAAGTGCGGCGATCGGGTATACTCAGGCGCGCCAGGTTTACACCCTGGTGCGCCCTGCGCTTCGAGTTCTGTGGAGAGTCATTTTGCGTGTCAGCCGTTCCTTAACGATCAAACAGATGGCGATGGTTTCTGCTGTCACCTTGCTGTTTGTACTGCTATTTTGCGTCATTTTGCTGTTTCATTCCGTACAGCAGAATCGCTATAACACGGCTTCGCAATTAGAAAGTATTGCCCGCTCGGTGCGTGGCCCGCTTTCGGCTTCTATTCTGAAAGGCGATATTCCCGAAGCGGAAACCATTTTAAAACGTATTCAGCCTGCGGGCGTCGTCAGCCGCGCAGACGTGGTGCTGCCAAACCAGTTCCAGGCGCTGCGGATGAGTTTTATCCCCGAACGTCCCGTCCCGATGATGGTGATGCGCCTGTTTGAACTGCCGGTACAAATTTCGCTTCCCATCTACTCGCTTGAACGCCCTGCAAATCCGCAGCCGCTGGCCTATCTTGTTCTGCAGGCGGACTCGTACCGCATGTATAAGTTCGTCATGAGCTGGTTTATCACGTTAGTGACCACTTGCTTACTTATGACGCTGATACTGAGCGTGGCGCTGACCTGGTGCATTAACCGGCTGATTGTCCACCCGCTGCGGCGTATCGCCCGGGAGCTAAACGCGCTTTCTCCCCAGGAGCAGATGGGTCATCAGCTTGAGCTCCCCCGCCTGCATCATGACGATGAGATCGGCATGCTGGTGCGCAGCTACAACCTCAACCAGCAGCGCATTCAGCGTCAGCAGGATGAACTGAACAGTAGCGCCACCCGTTTCCCGGTGTCGGAGCTGCCTAATAAAGCGTTCCTGATGGCGATGCTGGAGCAGACCGTGGCGCGCCAGCAGACCACGGCGCTGATGGTCATCGCCTGTGAAACCCTGCAGGATACCGCTGGGGTGCTCAAGGAGAGCCAGCGTGAAATGCTGTTGCTGACGCTGGTCGAAAAGGTTAAATCGGTACTTGCTCCACGTATGGTGCTGACTCAGGTCAGCGGTTATGACCTGGTGGTGATTGCGAACGGCGTGAAAGAGCCGTGGCATGCGATCACGTTAGGTCAGCAAGTACTCACTGTCATTAATGAGCGGCTGCCCATTCAGGGTATTCAGCTTCGCCCCAGCGCCAGTATCGGGATTGCCATGTTCTATGGCGATCTGACCGCAGAGCAGCTCTATCGTCGCGCCTTCTCGGCGGCATTCACCGCCCGTCGCAAAGGGAAAAACCAGATCCAGTTCTTCGACCCGGATCAGATGGAAAAGGCGCAGCAGCGTCTGACGGAAGAGAGCGACATCCTCACCGCGCTGGATAACCACCAGTTTGCCCTCTGGCTCCAGCCGCAGGTCAATTTGCTGACGGGTGAAGTGGAAAGCGCGGAAGCGCTGTTGCGCGTGCAACAGCCGGATGGCAGCTGGGAGCTGCCGGAAGGGTTAATCGAACGTATTGAGTCCTGTGGTCTGATGGTCACGGTGGGCTACTGGGTGCTTGAGGAGTCATGCCGCCAGCTTGCCGCCTGGCAGGAGCGTGGTGTCAACCTGCCGCTGTCGGTCAATCTCTCTGCCCTGCAGTTGATGCATCCCACTATGGTCTCGGAGATGCTGGAGCTCATCAATCGCTACCGGATCCAGCCGGATACGCTGATTCTGGAAGTGACGGAAAGCCGTCGTATTGACGACCCGAATGAGGCGGTCGCGATCCTCAAACCGCTGCGCAACGCCGGTATCCGCATCGCGCTGGATGATTTTGGCATGGGCTATGCCGGACTGCGTCAGCTTCAGCACATGAAAACGCTGCCGGTGGATGTCCTGAAAATCGACAAAGCGTTTGTCGATGGGCTGCCGGAAGACAGCAGCATGGTGCAGGCCATTATTCAGATGGCGCGTAGTCTCAACCTGAATCTGATTGCTGAGGGTATCGAGACGGAAGCACAGCGCCGCTGGCTGGCTGAGGCGGGTGTCGGTAAAGGCCAGGGCTTCCTCTTTGCCCGTGCCGTCCCGTCGGATGTCTTTGAACAACGGTACCTTTCCGGCGCTGGCAATAACGCAAAAGTGTAATTTTGTTGCTGGCTTGTGCGAGCCAGCTCAAAGTTCTTAACATTTGTGTTTCAAATTTGAACTGAGTTTATTTCTGTCCTGTTATGCGGGTGTTATTTTAGAGCCGCAGGTTAACCATAACCTTACAAAGCCTGTGGTTTTTCTTCCCAAGGACATTCTATGAAAACCTCACTCTTCAAAAGTCTTTACTTCCAGGTCCTGACAGCCATCGCAATCGGTATTTTACTGGGTCACTACTACCCGGAACTGGGTGCGCAAATGAAACCGCTTGGCGACGCGTTCGTTAAGCTCATTAAAATGGTCATCGCCCCGGTGATCTTCTGTACGGTGGTGACCGGTATCGCTGGCATGGAAAGCATGAAGGCGGTAGGGCGTACCGGTGCAGTGGCGCTGCTTTATTTCGAAGTGGTCAGCACCCTGGCACTGATTATCGGTCTGATCATTGTCAACGTGGTACAACCTGGCGCTGGCATGAACGTCGACCCGTCGACGCTGGATGCCAAAGCGGTGGCGGTTTACGCTGAGCAGGCGAAAGATCAGGGCGTGGTCGCCTTCCTGCTGGACGTCATTCCCGGCAGTGTGATCGGGGCGTTTGCCAGCGGAAACATTCTGCAGGTGCTGCTGTTCGCCGTCATGTTTGGTTTTGCCCTGCATCGTCTGGGCAGCAAAGGCCAGCTGATCTTTAACGTCATTGAAAGCTTCTCGCAGGTCATCTTTGGCATCATCAATATGATCATGCGCCTGGCGCCGATTGGTGCCTTCGGGGCAATGGCGTTCACCATCGGTAAATACGGCGTCGGCACGCTGGTACAGCTCGGCCAGCTGATTATCTGCTTCTATATCACCTGTATTCTGTTTGTGGTGGTGGTGCTGGGTTCGATTGCCCGCGCGGCCGGTTTCAGCATCTTCAAATTTATCCGCTATATCCGCGAAGAGCTGCTGATTGTGCTGGGAACCTCCTCCTCTGAGTCGGCGCTGCCGCGCATGCTCGATAAAATGGAGAAGCTGGGTTGTCGTAAATCGGTGGTGGGGCTGGTGATCCCGACAGGGTACTCCTTTAACCTCGACGGTACCTCGATATACCTGACCATGGCGGCAGTGTTTATTGCACAGGCAACCAACAGCCATATGGATATCTTCCATCAGATCACCCTGCTGGTGGTGCTGCTGCTCTCGTCGAAAGGGGCTGCGGGCGTAACGGGCAGTGGCTTTATTGTGCTGGCGGCGACCATTTCCGCTGTGGGACATCTGCCGGTGGCCGGTCTGGCGTTGATTCTCGGTATTGACCGCTTTATGTCTGAAGCGCGTGCGTTAACCAACCTGGTGGGTAACGGCGTGGCTACGGTTGTGGTGGCAAAATGGGTTAAAGAGCTGGATCACAAAAAGCTCGACGATACGCTGAATAATCGCTCTTCTGATAGCAAAAACCCGGGTTTATCCTCCTGATTTTCCGCTAAATTCCCGCATTCCCTTGTCGGAATGCGGGCTCCTGCGCATAATGACTGTTCGTACCTGTCATAATTCGACAAGATTTTTTTTGGGTATATTGCACTTCTCACCGTGACGTTTTGCCGAACGCGCGGTCTAATCGACGTGTTTTCATCGTCATCTTTTAGAGTGAAGCGCGTCGCGAGACACTCTTTTTAACCAGGAATGTTGATCAGGGGTTCACATGCAGGGCACAAAAATTCGACTCTTAACCGGCGGTTTGCTGATGATGGCAGCAGCCAGTTATGTGCAGGCAGATGCGCTCCAGCCAGACCCGGCATGGCAACAAGGGACCCTGGCGAATGGTTTTCAGTGGCAGGTGTTAGCCACGCCGCAGCGTCCCAGCGATCGTATTGAGATCCGTCTGTCTGTGAATACCGGCTCCCTCACTGAAAGCACCCAGCAGACCGGCTTTAGCCATTTTATTCCCCGACTGGCGCTCACCCAGAGCGGCAGTTTACAGGCTGTTCAGGTGCGTTCGCTCTGGCAGCAGGGCATTGACCCGAAGCGTCCATTGCCGCCGGCTGTCGTCTCGTATGACTACACCATGTTTAACCTGAGCCTGCCGAATAACCGTAACGATCTGCTCAAAGAAGCCCTTACGTATCTCTCCGATGCCACTGGCAATCTGGCGATCACGCCGGAAACCATTAACTATGCGCTGAGCAACAGCGATATGGTGGCGACCTGGCCTGCGGATACCAAAGAGGGCTGGTGGCGTTATCGCCTGAAAGGCTCAGCGCTGCTTGGGCACGACCCGGCAGAGCCGCTGAAACAGCCGGTCGATGCCGAACAGGTAAAATCGTTCTATCAGAAATGGTACACCCCGGACGCGATGACGCTGATCGTGGTCGGGAATGTGGATAGCCGCGCGGTGGTTGAGCAGATCAACAAAGCCTTCGGCGAGCTGAAAGGCAAGCGTGAAACGCCTGCTCCTGTCCCGACGCTCTCCCCGCTGCGGACGGAGCCAGTCAGCATCTCCACTGATGCCGTGCGTCAGGACCGGCTCTCCATGATGTGGGATACCGCCTGGCAGCCCATCCGAGAATCCGCCGCGCTGTTACGCTACTGGCGTGCGGATCTGACGCGTGAGGCGTTGTTCTGGCACGTTCAGCAGAGCCTCAGTAAGAACAGCGTGAAGAACATTGCGCTGGGCTTCGACTGCCGGGTGCTGTTCCAGCGCGCCCAGTGCGCCATTAATATCGAATCGCCTGGCGATAAGCTGAATGCCAATCTGGGCGTGGTGGCGAAAGAGCTGGCAAAAGTGCGTAAAGAGGGCCTGTCTGAAGAAGAGTTCAACGCGCTGGTCGCGCAGAAAAAGCTGGAACTGCAGAAGCTGTTTGCCACCTATGCCCGCGCCGATACGGATATCCTGATCAGCCAGCGTATTCGCTCCTTGCAGAATCAGGTGGTGGACATCGCACCGGAACAGTACCAGAAGCTCCGTCAGGACTTCCTGAATGGGCTGACCGTCGATATGTTAAATCAGGATTTACGTCAGCAGCTGTCGCAGGATATGGGATTAGTCCTTCTGCAGCCGAAAGGCGAGCCGGAATACAACATGAAGGAGCTGCAGGCGACATGGGATTCAATCATGACCGCCGCGCCGCAACCTACGCAGGCGGCAACGTCTGATGATCTGCATCAGGACGCGACGGATATTCCACAGGGGCAGTAATCTAAAAAATTCCCTCTCCCGGTGGGAGAGGGTCAGGGTGAGGGCACCAGCCCGCACCTTATTTAAGCAGGCATCGCCTCACGCGGAATAATCGCCCCGCGATACTGAATCACCGTGCTGGCCGTCAGGTGCCCGCGCTGTGCAGCCGCTTCAGGCGTGCCGCCCGTCAGGCGCACCGCCAGATAGCCCGCGCTGAAGGAATCTCCCGCTGCCGTAGTATCCACCACTTTGTCCTTCGCCAGTTTCACCGCCGGGACGTCAATCACCGCCTCACCTGCTACGGCCACCAGGCACGATGCCGCGCCGCGCTTAATCACCACTTCGCTCACGCCAGCGGCCTGGGTGCGCGCAATAACCTCATCAACAGGTTTCTCGCCCCACAGGGCATCTTCGTCGTCGAGCGTCAGGAACGCGATGTCGGTGCACTGCAGCATCTGCTGGTAAACCTGCTGCGTCTCTTCACGGCTGGCCCACAGGCGCGGACGGTAGTTGTTATCAAAAATGACCTTTCCGCCATTGGCGCGGCATTCGCGCAGCAGCGACAGCAGCTTTTCACGACTGGTCGGGCTTAATATGGCGAGGCTAATCCCGCTCAGATAGAGATAATCAAACGTCGCCAGCGTTTCGCAAATGGCGGCTGCGTCGTCGCTTTCCAGCCAGTATTTGGCCGCAGCTTCGTTTCGCCAGTAGTAGAAGGTGCGCTCGCCGGTATCATCGGTTTCAATGTAATACAAACCCGGCAGGCGGTTTTCCATGCGCTGAATCAGCGAGGTATCAATGTGTTCGCTCTGCCAGGCGTCCAGCATTTGCTGGCTGAAACTGTCCGTACCCAGTGCGGTGACGTAGTTCACGGTGAGGGCCTCCGGCGGCACCTGACGGGCAATATACACGGAGGTGTTTAAGGTATCGCCACCAAAACCGCGGCTAACGTCCGCGCCTTTTTGTGACAGCTCAATCATGCATTCGCCAATAACGGCAATTTTTTTGGACATAATCATGAACCTGAACAGAGTATTTAAAAGCAGTGTGCGCTGTGTGAATTATCAGGTCAACTATATTAAAACATCGTTCCATTATTTTTTTTGAACCAGCGCGTGTTCCTGTTCATTTCTGTCATCTTAATTTCATTTTCCCGGTGAATTGAACATAAAGTTCTCAATTATCGCGCCGATAACCCAGTGACGAGTCCAGAAAGGCCATCCCAACAACAGGACATCTGAAATGAAGTCAGAGCAGGTTATCCAGCGGCTGAGCACTACGCCTGAGGCAAGTATTGAGAACTTGCAGGAGCATCGCTACTGGCTGCAATGTGAGCGTGTGTATACCTACCAGCCAATCTATCGTACCGACGGTCGACTGATGGCAATTGAAATATTGACGGTCGTTACACACCCTTCTAACCCTTCACAGCGTATCGCGCCGGACCGCTATTTTGCCGAAGTCGCCGTGCGCCAGCGCCTGGACGTGCTGGAAGAGCAGTTGCGCATGCTGGAAACGAAAAAGGCCTTTTTCGAACAGCACGATATTCTGGCCTCGGTCAACGTGGATGGCCCAACCCTGCTGGCGCTGCGCCAGAACGCAAAGTTGCAGGAGCTTATCGCCACCCTGCCGTGGATGCGCTTTGAACTGGTAGAGCATGTCCGCCTGCCGCAGGAATCCTCCTTTGCCTCGATGTGTGAATTTGGCCCCCTGTGGCTGGATGACTTTGGCACCGGCATGGCGAACTTCTCCGCCCTCAGCGAAGTGCGTTACGACTACATCAAAGTGGCCCGCGATCTGTTCATTATGCTGCGCCAGACCCCGGAAGGGCGGAATCTGTTTACGCTGTTATTGCAGCTGATGAACCGCTATTGCAAAGGCGTCATAGTGGAAGGTGTGGAAACGCTGGAAGAGTGGCGCGATGTGCAAAACTCACCCGCCGCCGCCGCGCAAGGCTATTACCTCTCACGTCCGGTGCCCATGGATACCCTCGACGGTGTGATAACCAACCTCTGAACCGCCCGTTTCCCTTTGTCTGGACTATAGTTTTACAGGACAGGTCATCAGGAAAAGGGGATCAAAATGACTAAAACAACCAGGGTAATCTCCTGGACAGCAGGGATTTTCTTGTTGTTGATCGTGGTCGCTATCATCATTATTGCGACATTCGACTGGAACCGTCTTAAGCCGACCATCAACCAGAAAGTCTCAACTGAACTGAACCGCCCCTTCGCGATACGCGGTGATTTGGGCGTGGTCTGGGAGCGTCAGAAAGAAGAGACCGGCTGGCGAAGCTGGATCCCCTGGCCGCACGTTCACGCCGACGACATCGTTCTGGGCAATCCGCCGGATATTCCTGCCGTCACCATGGTGCATCTTCCGCGGGTTGAAGCCACGCTGGCGCCGTTAGCGCTTGTGACAAAAACCGTCTACCTGCCGTGGATCAAGCTTCAGCAGCCCGATGCACGTCTGATCCGTCTCTCGGAAAAAAACAATAACTGGACCTTTAACCTCGCCAGTAGCGGCGAGAAGGATCCCAATGCCCAGCCCTCTTCATGGTCATTCCGTCTCGATAACATTCTGTTCGATCGCGGGCGGATCGCCATCGACGATAAAGTCAGCAAGGCCGACGTGGAGATCCTGGTCGATCCGCTGGGTAAGCCGCTGCCGTTCAGTGAAGTGACCGGCACCAAAGCGAAAGGGGATAACGCCAGCGCGGGCGATTACGTTTTCGGCCTGCGGGCCACCGGGCGCTACAACGGACAGCCACTGACCGGCACCGGTAAAATTGGCGGCATGCTGGCGCTGCGAAGCGCAGGTACCCCGTTCCCGGTGCAGGCGGACTTCCGTTCCGGCAACACGCGAGTCGCCTTTACCGGCACGGTCAACGATCCCATGAACATGGGCGGGGTCGATCTGCGGCTGAAGTTCGCCGGAGATTCGCTGGGGGAGCTCTACGAACTCACCGGCGTGCTGCTGCCGGATACGCCGCCGTTTGAGACGGACGGGCATCTGGTGGCCAAACTCGATACGGAAAAATCATCTGTCTTTGACTATCGGGATTTCAACGGCCGTATCGGCGACAGCGATATCCACGGTACGCTGACCTACACCACCGGCAAACCGCGTCCGAAACTGGAAGGGGATGTGGAGTCCCGCCAGCTGAGGCTTGCCGATTTGGGCCCTCTGATCGGCGTTGATTCCGGCAAAGGCACGAAGTCGAAAGAGGTCAAAAAAGACCTTCAGCCCGCGGGGAAAGTGCTGCCCTACGATCGCTTTGAAACCGACAAGTGGGATGTAATGGATGCGGATGTGCGCTTCAAAGGGCGAAAAATCGAGCACGGCAGCACGCTGCCGATCAGCAACCTCTCAACCCATATTCTGCTTAAAAATGCCGACCTGCGTCTGCAGCCGCTGAAGTTTGGCATGGCGGGCGGAACCATCTCCTCGAACATTCATCTGGAAGGCGATAAAAAGCCGATGCAGGGTCGGGCTGATATACAGGCGCGCAGGCTTAAGCTGAAAGAGCTGATGCCCAACGTGGAGCTGATGCAGAAGACCCTTGGTGAAATGAACGGTGACGCGGACATTCGCGGGGTGGGGAACTCCGTGGCGGCGCTGCTCGGGAGCAGTAACGGCAACCTCAAGCTACTGATGAACGACGGGCTGGTGAGCCGCAACCTGATGGAAATCCTGGGGCTGAACGTCGGGAACTACATCATCGGGCAGATCTTTGGTGACGATGAGGTGCGGGTGAACTGCGCGGCGGCGAATCTGGATCTGGTTAACGGCGTGGCGCGGCCGCAGATTTTTGCCTTCGACACGGAAAACGCGGTAATCAACGTGACCGGGACCGCCAGCATGGCCTCTGAGCAGCTTGATTTAACCATCGACCCGGAAAGCAAAGGGATCCGTATCATCACCCTGCGCTCGCCGCTCTACGTGCGCGGCACCTTCAAAAATCCGCAGGCGGGGGTAAAACCCGGGCCGCTGATTGCACGCGGTGCGGTGGCGGCAGCGCTCGCAACGCTGGTCACGCCAGCCGCGGCGCTGCTGGCGTTGATTTCGCCATCAGAAGGGGAAGCCAATCAGTGCCGGACGATTTTGTCGCAGATGAAGAGGTAAGGTGCGGTCTGTTGTTGCCGGGTGGCGGCTACGCCTTACCCGGCCTACGATTCAAATGTAGGCCGGGTAAGCGCAGCGCCACCCGGCATTAGCTTAAAGCGCCTGATGCTTAGTCTCGTGCGTCAGCAGCAGCGCAATCAGCGTCAGTGCCGCCATGGCCGCCAGATACACGCCCACGTAGAACAGGCCATAATTTGCCTGCAGCCAGGTGGCGATATACGGCGCAACGGATGCTCCCAGAATCGACGAGACGTTATAGGAGAACGACGCGCCGGTATAACGCACTTCCGTCGGGAACAGCTCCGGCAGCAGCGCGCCCATCGGGCCGAAGGTTAATCCCATCAGGCTCAGACCAATCAGCAGATACGCCATCACCAGCGCCGGGCTGCCCGAGCCTAACAGCGGCGGGAAGATAAACAGGGCGAACAGAATGATAAGCGTCGTGATGGTGATCATGCTGGAGCGACGGCCAAATTTATCCGCCAGCAGGCCGGCAATCGGCACCATGACGCCAAACCCAATCACCGCCATCATCAGCATCCACAGCACTTCGTTACGCGGCAGACCCAGCCCAACCGGCGCGGCAGCGGTGCTGAACGTCATGGAGTAGACGGTCATGATATAGAACAGCGTATAGGTAGCCAGCATGATAAAGGTGCCCAGCACGGTCACGCGGACATGTTTGGTCAGCAGCGTGCCCAGCGGCACTTTTACCTGTTTTTTTGCCGCCGCCACTTTCGCGAACACCGGCGTTTCGTGCAGAGAAACGCGAACATACAGACCAATCAGCACCAGCACGGCCGAGAAGACGAACGGAATACGCCAGCCCCAGCTCATGAACTGCTCGTCGGTCAGCAGCCAGGAGAGCAGCAGGAAGGTGCCGTTCGCAAAGAAGAAGCCAATCGGTGCGCCAAGCTGCGGGAAGGAGCCATACAGCGCCCGTTTACGCGCCGGGGCGTTCTCGGTCGCCAGCAGTGCCGCACCGCCCCATTCACCGCCCAGACCCAGACCCTGACCAAAACGCGCCAGCGCCAGTAGCACCGGTGCCAGAATGCCAATGGTCTCGTAGGTGGGCAGCAGGCCGATGGCGACGGTAGAAATACCCATCGTCAGCAACGAGGCCACAAGCGTCACTTTACGCCCGATGCGATCACCAAAATGACCAAACAGCGCAGAGCCAATCGGACGCGCGACGAAGGCGATAGCAAAGGTTGCCAGAGACTGTAGCGTGGCCGCCGTCGGGTCGCCCTGCGGGAAGAAAATATGCGGGAAGACGATGACCGCTGCGGTGGCGTAAATGTAAAAGTCGAAGAACTCGATGGCGGTGCCAATCAGCGAGGCGACGACAACTTTATTGCGTGAGTTGACCGGAACGTTTTCGCTCCCGGAATCGAGTGTTGTGGCGGTTGCTTGCATAATATTTTCTTATTTTATGTCGGACGAAAGGCCATATTACGCACAGCAAAAGCGACATTTCAATCTGTAACAAAGCCGCGAACCGGTGATAAAAGCAACAAAAAGCGGATAATGTTCAGACCAGCCAAAACACTTCCATGAAATGCTTCACAGATTTTAAATATCAGTGGATATAACTGGTTTTCAGTTAAATAAAAGTTACGGACTGGATATATATGCTGAAATGATGAATCGGGCTGAAACTTTCAGCCCGAAAGGGGGAATTAGCGGTGGGTTTTCCCCGGCATGCGCGTGTCGCCTTTATATTCGGCGGTGGCAATCCACGCCGCGCAGAACAGCGTCAGGCGGGCAAAGAAGTAGAAGAACGCCATCAGCCCCAGAACGGAGCCAAACGCGGCGCCAGAAGGGGATTTCACCAGTGACGGCAGGGTATAAGTCATCACGATCTTAATCACCTCAAAGCCTATTGCCGCGAGCAGTGTTCCGCGGATCAGCGCTTTTTTGCGCGGACGATGACGCGGCAAGCGCCAGAAGATCCAGAAGAACAGCAGGTAGTTGGCGAAAATGGAAATCGCCAGCCCGATGCCGCGCCACGCAGGCTTGAGCCAGTCGATGTAATCCAGATAGAGCGCGGAGATAATCATCTGCTGCGCGGAACCGGCGACCGAGGTGATGGAGAGCGTGACGACCAGCGCCACCAGCAGACCAATCAGCGAAACAAAATCGCGGAAATACTTAACCCAAATTTTCTCTTGATCCTGAGGCTTACGCTCCCATACTTCGCGCGACTGGGCGCGAATGGCCTCGCGCAGGTTACCCATCCAGTTCACACCGGAATAGAGTGCAATCAGCAAACCGACAATACCCACCGTGGTGCGCTGCTGCACGGCAGTATTGATGGTGCTTTTTAGCGTGGTGGCGAGGGTCGGGTCACTGACGTTATTCAGGATCTTATTGAAAATATCCTGCAGCAGCGTCGGATGAGACGCGAGCACAAAACCGGCTGCCGCGAACGAGACCATCAGGATCGGGATCATCGACAAAAAGGAAAAATAGGTAATCGCTGCACCAAACTGATTTCCCATCCGGTCGTTGAAACGTTCCGCGGCGCGTATCAGGTGCGCAATCATGGGGATCTGCTGAACTCTCTCCGCCAGCGTAGTGACCGTCCCCAGCGCTTTGCTGGCTTTGCCGGGTGTGCTGGGCTCTTCGGGCCCGGTTTCCATCTTCTTGATGGGATCATAATCTAATTGTTGAGTCGGTCGTTGCGGGTTATTTTCCGGCGTCACGCGTTTTTTCCTTTTCGTTGAGCTGGATGTCATTGAATTATAGCTTGCGACTAATCCACGTAAGCTTTTGTGATTTCCGTAAGCCACTCCATAAACAGGTGTACCCGGCGGGAAAGGTTACGGCGGTGGGGGTAAATCAGGGAAACCGGCATGGGTTCAGCCCGGTATTGCGGCAGAACTTCAATCAGCTTTTTCGTGCGCAGAGAATCACGAACGCCCACGCGGGGAACCTGGATAATACCCAGCCCGGCGATGCAGGCGGCATGGTACGTCTCGGTACTGTTGACCGTTAAGACGCCGCCCGTTTTAACCCACTGGGTCGCACTGCCGTTATAAAACTCAAAGCCCTGCGGGCGCGTGCCCAGCATCGCGGCGTAGTGGATTACCGCATGTGAGGCCAAATCGTCCAGCGTTTCCGGATAACCAAACCGCGTCAGATAATCCGTGCTGGCGCAGTTGATAACCGTAAGCTTGCCCAGTGGGCGGGCGATAAGCCCGGAATCTTTCAGGGTGCCGACGCGCACCACGCAGTCAAATCCCTCGCGGATCACATCCACCAGACGATCGCTGCTGCTGAGCTCCAGTTCAATACCCGGATACTGCTGCAAAAACGCAGGCAGTTTGGGAATGACTAAATTTCGTGCAACCCCCACCGGCATATCGACGCGTAGCCGCCCGCTGATACTGGAGGGATCGTGCTGGAACATACCGTCCAGTTCATCAAGGTTCGCCAGCAGATCTTTTGCCCGTTCGTAATAGACCATGCCGTCCTGCGTGAGGCTGACGCGGCGCGTGGTGCGGTGCAGCAGCTGAGTGCCCAGGCGGTTTTCCAGCGCCTGAATCTGCCGCGACACGCTGCCTCTTGGCAGGGTCAACGTCTCCGCTGCGCGGGAAAAACTCTCCAGCTCCGCGACCCGAACAAACAACTGCATTGCGTTAATTTTATCCATCGGTAGCGCTCATTGTTGTTGTAAATGAAACAGTGAAGCGTTCTGTCACATCTTTATTGATCTTCTATCAGCTAATAAGCTCTTTCTCAATCTCCCTGACAACCGAAATGAGGTTTCTTATGACTGAACGTATCGCTTTAGTGACCGGTGGTAGCCGTGGTTTGGGTAAAAACGCGGCCCTGAAGCTGGCAGCAGAGGGAACAGGTATTGTCCTGACTTATCATCACAATCAGCAGGATGCGCTGGATGTTGTGCAAGAAATTCAGGGAAAAGGGGTAAACGCGGCGGCATTACAGCTTAACGTCGGAGATATCACCCATTTCGAACATTTTGCTCAACAGTTGCAGGAAACTCTCCGAACCGTCTGGCAGCGTGATACCTTTGATTATTTATTGAACAATGCCGGAACGGGTTTATACGCCCCCTATACCGAGACGACAGAAGCGCAGTTCGATGAGGTAATGAATGTACATTTAAAAGGGCCGTTTTTCCTGACCCAGCGCCTGCTGCCGTTGCTGAAAGATGGCGGACGGATCCTCAACGTCTCCAGCGGGCTGGCGCGTTTTACACAGCCAGGCTCCGCGACCTATGCGGCCATGAAAGGGGCGATGGAAGTACTGACCCGCTATCAGGCCAAAGAGCTGGGCGCACGCGGGATCTCCGTCAATATCATCGCGCCGGGGGCAATTGAGACCGATTTTGGCGGCGGACGCGTACGAGATGACGCGCAGCTTAATCAGTTGCTTGCGTCGCAAACCGCGCTGGGGCGTGTTGGCCTGCCGGATGATATTGGTGATGCCATCGCCGCGCTGCTCAGCGACAAACTGGGCTGGATGAATGCGCAACGTATTGAAGTGTCTGGTGGGATGTTCCTGTAATACGCCTCCTTAAGGGGACGGAACCTCTTAAGGAAATCCTTAAAAGAGATGTGTCCAGATACGGGCAGATATAAAGAACGGCGATGAATTTGTAACCTCTCCGTTCATTGAGTTTTTTCTCAAATAACGCCTCTATACAATCCTCCCTCGCTATTCTCAGAGGGAGAAAAACGATGCGAGTAATCATGTTTGACAGGCAGTCGATATTTATTCATGGAGCGATAAACAGTTTGCAGACGTTAATTCCTGAAATAAATATGACAGGAACCCGTCAGGCAGATGAATTATGGGCGCAGTTGTCCGCGTCGCCATCCGCTATCGTCATGATTGACGGCGCATTAATTCAGAATGAGGGCATCAGCTTTCTGAAAGACATTATCACGCGTTTCCCTGCGATACGTGTCGTGATGGTGCTGACGAAAAAAGAGACCCGATGGGCTGAACAGATGTTTCAGCGCAACGTGAAGGCGATTATTCCCCGCAATGCCAGTCCCGAGCGGTTTGCCGCAGTGCTGGATTCGGTCTCCCGGGGGATGGTCTGTTTTCCCGGCGAATGGCTTGCGCAGCAGGCGTCACACCAGGCGTTGTTATCCTTAAGCGAGCGCCAGCGTGAAGTGCTCAAGTTACTGGCCGCCGGGGAGTCGAATAAAGAGATTGGCCGCACGCTCAATATCAGTGCGGCAACGGTAAAGGCCCATCTGGAGTCACTTTTCCGGCGGCTGGATGTAAAAAATCGCACGCAGGCGGCAATGTGCTATACCCGGCTCACCGCCTGAGCGATGGCGTTTATTGGACACGGTGTGTCACTAAAACTGAACATTAACAACACCAGCGCATCGTGCTGGTGTTGCGTTAATGGCTGGGCGATATTTTCCTGAATTAACGTCTCATAAATCTGAATATCGTTATCTAACAAGCGCTCTGCTTCAGCAACGGTAATAAGACCATGGAACTTCTCCCATTGCTGAATAACGTGACCATACCCAATAACCTCAGTACCGTGCTCATCACGGTATTTTTCCAGAGACAGCCCTTGCTGTTTTTTAACTAATTCAACGGCAGCAGAAGATAGCTTCAACATGGTATTTTCCTCTTTCAGACACTACTGTAGAGGAAATACGGCACGAGACATATCCGCCAAATGGCCGTTGCTCAGCTGATATTTTCCAGATAGTCGCGCTGTAATAAACCGAATAGCCAGTCATTATGCCAGCGGCCGCCAAGGTAATAGCTCTCACGCAGCTCACCCTCCAGCCGGAAGTGGGCTTTTTCCAGCAGACACCGGGAGGCGATATTCCCTGCCGTGACGGTGGCGGTGAGGCGGCGGATCCCCCCCTGGTGGAAGGCATAATCACAGAGTGCCTGCAGGGATTCAAAGCCGTAGCCTTTTCCCTGGGCCGCGGGGGCGAAAAGGAAACCGACTTCGGCGCAATCCGATTCGTGGTGTTGGTAGCCGGTCACCCCCAGCGGAGTCTGGCTGGCGTTATCGCGAACCACGAGGCAGAGCCAGTGCATGCAGCCGGGCGTCCATGGCGTCAGTCGGGAGTCGAAGGCCTCACGAATGTCCGCCACAGTGCGATCCTGCGCGACAAAGCGCATCACATCCGGGTCTTGCTGTAGCGCCAGAAAAAAGGGCCAGTCATCTTCCTGTAACGGCGAGCAGATAAGACGCGAGGTGGTTAGCTGAGGCATTCAGATTCTCCTGAAACAATATAAATGATTTTAGGACTGTCACTTTATTTCAACAGAAAGTCAGGTATGGTTAAGCGCGTATAAATAAAAAGAAAAACGGCCGTTCCGGGCCCCTTTTGGATGTCTTCGTGGTCTTTTAAGGAAAACAATGACGCTCAGCACATCACACCATAACCGCGAACAGTTTGAACACTGTCTGGCGGTCATTCGTCAGGCCTCTGTGGAAATATTGCTTCTCCTGAATGTACATGTTTCTGAGGGAAAAGATCCACGCTGGTTTCTGGAGCAGCTGGATAGCGCCCGTTTAGGCCTGGGCGGATGGGGGGCCGTGGCGAAGAAGCTCAACCTGAACGATGCCGAGATGTCAGAATTTACCCTGCAACTGCGCCTGTTGCAGCAGCGCGTACCACAGTATGAAAGCGGGCAGGATGTCAGTGAAAATCAGCTTATTGCGGCGATGCGGTTTGTCACCGCGCTGGAACATCTTCGTCTGCAACAGCCTCTTCTCACCTACAGTACCGAGCTGGCGCCGGGCAGCGATCTTGAACAGCAGCAGGCGCACAAGCAGGTACGTGCAATTGAACTGATGATTAAAGGGCTTATCCAGCAGGCGTGGCCCGATCAGGTCCGTCTGAATAACCACCTGAAGACCCTGTTTAACGCTGACCGCGTGCGGCGCTGGCTGAAGCTTGGCGACATCAACGATGTGCTAAGCGGCATGATGTTCAGCGAGCTGGCCCAGATGCTGGTGGATAAAAAAGAGTACAGCCGCTACTACGCGTCGCTGTTCAGCGATTCGTCCATGCTGACGCTGCTGGTGGAGCCGCGCAAAACGCTGCAAACCTTCCTTGATGACATCCGCCAGATCCGCAACAACCTTACCGTTCAGAAAGCATTAACCTCGGCGCAAATCCAGCTACTCGACAACTACTACACCCAAATCACCCGGCCCGTTCAGCGTGCGTTTGAAGAGGGGCGAACCCGCGTCAACCCGGCCGGGATAATGGCGGTGGATGCCAGCGAACTGCACGCTTTCTGGGAAAAAGCACAGAAAAGGGATCGGGTCACCGGCGGGGATTTATTTGAAGTCCGTGACACCATAGAAAAACCGACCCAGCGCGCCCCGCGCACGCCAGAACAACGCGAGCAGCTCATCTCCGGCGTGTTATGGGGCGCAGTGGGCGTGATGGTCATTGCGATTGTTGTGGGAGGATTCTGGCTGGTGACCAGCAGCGCGCCAGCAGAGACTGCAGTGGCCGCCACCGAAACGCCTGCGCCGCAGGAGATGCGGGAAACGCCCTCCTCGCGGGAGACGCTGACGCGCATGGGCATTACCTGGGACGAGAATAATTTCCGCTCGGCCATCAACCGCAACGACACCCGCATTGCGCAGCTCTTTTTGCAGGGTGGAATGGACTGGAAGCTGTCATGGACCGAAGAGGCGATGTCATCCAACCATGACGACGTGCTGGAGCTGATGTTGCGCTACCGACAGCACATGGTGGAAGAGAAGCCGTGCCGCCGGTTTATCAATACGCTCACCCATGCCATGGCGAATGGCGAATCGCTGACATCCCTGCGTAAACAGTACCTTAAAGCGTTTTGCACCGTCCCGGCCGTGGTGAAACGCCAGCAGCACGATTTGGATATGGCGACGCGCCGCGCCGAGTCACAGCCGAATGCCAGCACGAAAAAATGGCAGGCTATTCAGTCTGCCATTTATGAGGTGATCCGCTGATCGTAACGCCCTCTCCCGGTGGGAGAGGGCGGGGTGAGGGCACCAGACCGCACCCCACTCAAGGCTCCCCATACAACCCAATCAACCGCCGCACCACGCCATTCGTCCAGCCAAAGCCATCCTGCAATGGATACTCACCGCCGCCCCCTTCGCGTGGGGTACTGCTGGCGATGTGATACTTCTCAATCAGCTTATGGTGAGTCTTATAAAAATGATTCACCGTATGCAGCCAGCTCCAGGCGATTTCATCGCCCAGCGAGTCGTTGCCGTACTGCTTGAAGCCCTGAATGGCCATCCACTGCAGCGGCGCCCAGCCATTGGGTTTATCCCACTGCTCGCCGGTTTCGTACTCGGTCGCCAGGATACCGCCCGGGGTGAGCAGACGTGATTTAACCGCATCAGACAAGCGTTCTGCCTGCTCATGGGTCGCCATTCCGACATACAGCGGCACAATGCTCGCCGCAGAGAACAACGCCATATTTTCCCGACGCCAGTCGTAATCGCGGTAGCAGCCATTCTCTTCATCCCACAGGTAGCGGTTCACCGCTGCCCGGCGATCGCTGGCTTTCTGGCGGAACAGGTCAGCCGTCTCCTTATCTCCTTTCGACGCCGAGATATTGGCGATAGCGCTTTCCAGCTTGAACAGGAAGGCGTTCAGGTCGATAGGGATAAACTGAGTGGTGCGAATGCTGGCCAGTCGGCCCGGTTCGCGCAGCCAGCGGGAGGAGTAATCCCAGCCGGAGGCCGCCCCTGCACGCAGATCGCGATACACCTCATTGGGTGGTCGACCGGAATGGCGGGCCGTCTCCACGTCCTCAATCCACGATTCGTCGCGCGGAGTGTCACGGTCATCCCAGTAGCGGTTCAGCAATGAGCCATCCGGCATACGCACCGCGCTGCGATAGGCCTGATTCAGCAGTAGCGACTCCGCGCCGTCCATCCAGAAGGCGTGCTCCATTTTGAGGTGCTCAAGGTAGCGCTTCGCACCGCGCACCCCGTCCTCTTCAAACAGCTCCACCATCAGGGCAAAGACCGGCGGCTGGGAGCGGCTGAGGTAGTAGGTTCGGTTGCCGTTCGGGATATGGCCGTAACGCTCGATCAGCCACGCGAAGTTATCCGCCATGCACTTCAGCAGATCGTTACGGCCGCTCTCGGCCAGCCCCAGCATCGAGAAGTAGGAATCCCAGTAGTAGGTCTCGCTGAATCGTCCGCCGGGGACGATATAGGCCTGCGGCAGAGCTAGCAGGGAAGACCAGGGAATATGATCCTGCGGCTCGCGCGTCAGCACGGGCCACAGGCTGTCGATATGCTCTTTAAGCGACAGCCCCGGGTCGGACACATACTCCGTGCTATAGGTCTCGGGCAGCCAGAAGTGATTCTCCACGAACTGGCGCAGGTCGAAATCCCGGTGGCGTCGCACCTTACGATAGCGGATCAAAATATCCAGCGGATCCATCTTCGGCGCGCAGTCGGGAAAGGTTTTGCTATCCGCAAACAGCCTTGTTGACTGCACATGTTCGAACAGCTCAAGGTAACGGTCAGCGGGGGTCAGGGCATCGGAGGCGGGTAGCCCCTCGATCATTTCTGGCTCCGGCTCCGCCTCAATCATCTCATCCAGTTTCAACTCGCAGGGATCGGTCTCGTAGCGCAGCTCTTCTGCGATCTCGAACGCGATGTTCTCGTTAGCCTGTAGTTTCTGGTTGAACATAATGATAAGGACCTCCGGTTAGGTGTTCTTGAAGACAGGTTTATCCGGGCGTCTTATAAGCGTAGACATTCGCTTCGGTAGATGGGGAGGAATATGTGCGGTAGATCACTCTTTTCGGAGCATTCGTTTTGCAACGATTTGTGAATGTAAAAAAGAATGCCCCTCAGTGGAGGGGCATCAGGACTAGCGCATGGTCACAAACTCTTCGGCCGCCGTTGGGTGGATCGCCACGGTATTATCGAAGTCTTTCTTCGTCGCGCCCATCTTCAGCGCCACTGCAAAGCCCTGCAGGATCTCATCCATGCCAAAGCCAATGCCGTGGATACCGACAATCTTCTCTTCCGGGCCCACGCAGACCAGCTTCATGCGGCACGGCTGACGGTGCGAGGTGACGGCGGTATACATTGCGGTAAACGCAGATTTATACACTTTCACCTGATCGTCGCCATACTGCTCGCGCGCCTGCGGCTCGGTTAAACCGACGGTGCCGATAGGCGGGTGGCTGAAGACCACGGTCGGGATGTTGCTGTAATCCAGGTGCTCGTCCGGCTTGTTGTTGAACAGACGTTCGGAAAGGCGACGCCCCGCCGCAACGGCCACCGGGGTCAGTTCAACGGCACCGGTGTTATCGCCCACCGCGTAAATGCCCGGTACGCTGGTGTTCTGGAATTTATCGACGACGATATAGCCTTTTTCATCGGTTTTCACGCCGGTTACGGCCAGGTTGAAGTTGTCATTCGCCGGTTCACGGCCAATCGCCCAGATCAGGCAGTCGACGGTCTGGCTGCGGCCATCTTCCAGCTCCAGGGTCAGGCTGCCGTCTGCATTTTTAATCACCGCTTTTGGCACGGCGTTGGTATGCAGGGTTGGACCTTCGGTGTTCATCACTTCTACTAAGGTGTCGACGATCAGCGGATCAAAGCTGCGCAGCGGCGCATGTTTACGCACGAACAGGTGCGCTTCAGCGCCCAGACCGTTAATCACACCGGCCAGTTCGACCGCGATGTAACCCGCGCCCACCACCGCAACGCGCTCTGGCAGGGCTGGCAGCTCGAAGAAACCGTCGGAGTCGATGCCGTATTCGGCACCCGGGATGTTCGGGTGACTCGGACGGCCGCCGGTAGCGATCAGGATATGATCGGCAGTGATCGTCTCCCCGTTCACTTCGATCGTTTTCGCGTCCACAAAGCGGGCGAAGCCGTGGATCACATCTACGTTATTCTTACCCAGCACGTTATCGTACGAGGTGTGAATGCGGTCGATGTAGGCCGTACGGCTGGCGATCAGCTTCTCCCAGTCGAAGTGGTTGATCGTGGTGTCAAAGCCGTAATCCGGGCCATACATATGGATGGCTTCACGGATTTGCGCCGCATGCCACATCACCTTTTTCGGTACACAACCCACGTTGACGCAGGTGCCGCCCAGCGCTTTGGCTTCAATCAGCGCACACTTCTGGCCATACATGGCCGCACGGTTGATGGAGGCGATGCCGCCGCTACCGCCGCCGATTGCGATGTAGTCATAATGCTTAGTCATAGCTTTTATCCTTAATCGTGAATTGCCGCGATTGTATACCTGAAATCAATAGTTTCCACCGATGGCTGCGATTACTCTGGCACGATCCAGCTGACGGTGGCGTGACCTGTCCCGGCAGGTACCAGCGTTTTATGCAGCCATGGCAGAACGTTGTTCATCTGCGCTTCGAGCTTCCATGGCGGGTTAATGACAATCATGCCGGAGGCGGTCATGCCGCGCTGGTCGCTGTCCGGACGGACGGCCAGTTCAATCTGCAGGATTTTGCGGATGCCGGTCGCTTCCAGGTCTTTGATCATGCGCTTGATCTGCGCGCGCAGGACCACCGGATACCACAGGGCGTAGGTGCCGGTCGCAAAACGTTTGTAACCTTCGTTAATGCCGGTGACCACCGCCTGATAGTCGGTTTTGATTTCGTATGGCGGGTCTATCAGCACCAGGCCGCGACGGGAGACCGGCGGCAGTTTGGCTTTCAGCTGCAGGTAGCCATCGGCTTTGTCCACGCGGGCGCGGCTGTCTTTCTGGAACTCAGAACGCAGCAGCGGGAAATCGCTTGGGTGCAGCTCGGTCAACTGCAGGCTGTCCTGCTCACGCAGCAGCTGACGGGCAATCAATGGCGAGCCCGGATAGTAGCGCAACTGGCCGTTGCGGTTGAAATGATTCACCACACCAATGTACGGTTCCAGTTCGGCAGGCAGATCGTCCTGCTGCCAGATACGGGCGATCCCTTCCAGATATTCACCGGTACGCTCGGCGTGTTCACCGCTCAGCTGATAGCGGCCCGCGCCCGCGTGGGTGTCCAGATAAAGAAACGGCTTCTCTTTCTCTTTGAGTGATTCGATGATCAGGCTCTGAACGGTGTGTTTGAGGACGTCGGCGTGGTTGCCTGCGTGAAAGCTGTGGCGATAACTGAGCATGGATGAATGTGTTCCGGGTAGTCAACGTAGGCCCGATAAGCGTAGCGCCATCGGGCAAAAATAGAGCGTATCGCCACAGTATACAGAAAAGTTTCCACGGCCGCGAAAGCGCAACGCCCGGCATTGAAATCCTCTACACTTAACCCCATTACTGAACCATATGCACAGCGCCGGATGCGCGCTTCATTCATCAAATTCAACAGGACAGCGTTTATGACCAATCCATTACTGACGCCTTTTTCGTTGCCACCGTTTTCTAAAATCCTCCCTGAGCATGTGGTTCCAGCCGTTACGCAAGCGCTGGACAACTGCCGCGCGGCGGTAGAAAGCGTGGTCGCGCAGGGCGGGCCGTACACCTGGGAAAATCTGTGTCAGCCGCTGGCCGAAGTGGATGACGTGCTGGGGCGTATCTTCTCCCCGGTAAGCCACCTCAACTCGGTAAAAAACAGCCCGGAGTTGCGTGAAGCCTACGAACAAACCCTGCCGCTGCTCTCCGAGTACAGCACCTGGGTCGGCCAGCACGAAGGGCTCTACAAGGCGTATCGCGATCTGCGCGACGGCGACCACTATGCCGAACTGAACACCGCACAGAAAAAATCCGTCGATAACGCCCTGCGTGATTTCGAGCTTTCCGGGATTGGCCTGCCAAAAGAGAAGCAGGTTCGCTACGGCGAAATCGCGGCGCGCCTGTCTGAGCTGGGTAACCAGTACAGCAACAACGTGCTCGACGCCACCATGGGCTGGACGAAGCTGATTACCGACGAAGCAGAGCTGGCGGGTATGCCGGAAAGCGCACTGGCGGCGGCAAAAGCCCAGGCCGAAGCGAAAGAGCAGGAAGGTTTCCTGTTAACGCTGGATATCCCAAGCTATCTGCCGGTGATGACCTACTGCGACAACCAGGCATTGCGTGAAGAGATGTACCGCGCCTACAGCACCCGCGCCTCCGATCAGGGGCCGAATGCCGGTAAGTGGGATAACAGCCCGGTGATGGCGGAAATCCTCGCCCTGCGTCACGAGCTGGCACAGCTGCTGGGCTTTGACAGCTACGCGGACAAATCCCTCGCCACCAAAATGGCCGAGAACCCGCAGCAGGTGCTCGATTTCCTGACCGATCTGGCGAAACGCGCCCGTCCTCAGGGTGAAAAAGAGCTGGCCCAGCTGCGCGCCTTCGCCAAAGCGGAGTTCGGCGTGGATGAGCTGCAGCCGTGGGACATCGCGTATTACAGCGAAAAACAGAAGCAGCACCTCTACAGCATCAGCGACGAGCAGCTGCGCCCGTACTTCCCGGAAAACAAAGCCGTTAATGGCCTGTTCGAAGTGGTGAAACGCATCTACGGCATCACCGCTAAAGAGCGTACCGATATCGACGTCTGGCATCCGGACGTGCGCTTCTTCGAATTGTATGACGAGAAAAACGAACTGCGCGGCAGCTTCTACCTCGATCTCTACGCGCGTGAGAACAAGCGTGGCGGGGCGTGGATGGATGACTGCGTCGGCCAGATGCGTAAAGCCGACGGTTCCCTGCAGAAGCCGGTCGCTTACCTGACCTGTAACTTCAACCGCCCGGTCAACGGCAAGCCGGCGCTGTTCACCCACGACGAAGTGATCACCCTGTTCCATGAGTTCGGTCACGGTCTGCACCATATGCTGACCCGCATTGAAACCGCAGGCGTGGCCGGTATCAGCGGTGTGCCGTGGGATGCGGTCGAGCTGCCGAGCCAGTTTATGGAAAACTGGTGCTGGGAGCCGGACGCGCTGGCGTTTATCTCCGGCCACTACGAGACCGGCGAACCGCTGCCGAAAGAACTGCTGGATAAAATGCTGGCAGCCAAGAACTACCAGGCGGCAATGTTTATTCTGCGCCAGCTGGAGTTCGGCCTGTTCGACTTCCGCCTGCACGCCGAGTTTAGCCCGGAGCAGGGGGCAAAAATCCTCGAAACCCTGGCTGAGATTAAAAAGCAGGTCGCGGTTATTCCAGGGCCAACCTGGGGTCGCTTCCCGCACGCGTTCAGCCACATCTTCGCGGGCGGCTATGCGGCAGGTTATTACAGCTACCTGTGGGCCGATGTCCTGGCGGCGGATGCTTTCTCTCGCTTTGAAGAAGAGGGGATTTTTAACCGTGAAACCGGTCAGTCGTTCCTCGATAACATCCTGACCCGCGGCGGCTCAGAAGAGCCGATGGAGCTGTTCAAACGCTTCCGTGGCCGCGAGCCGCAGCTGGATGCGATGCTTGAGCATTACGGGATCAAAGGCTGATTGCTACGTGAAGATCTGCTTAGTGGATGAAACAGGCGCCGGAGACGGCGCCTTATCTGTTCTGGCCGCCCGTTGGGGGCTGGAGCACGATGAAGAAAACCTGATGGCGCTGGTGATGACGCCAGAGCATCTCGAATTACGTAAACGCGACGAACCGAAACTCGGCGGGATTTTTGTCGATTTTGTCGGGGGCGCGATGGCGCACCGGCGCAAGTTTGGCGGCGGCCGCGGTGAGGCTGTTGCAAAAGCCGTCGGCATCAAAGGGAGCTATCTTCCGGACGTGGTGGATGCCACGGCGGGGTTGGGGCGCGATGCGTTTGTGCTGGCGTCTGTCGGCTGCCGCGTGCGGATGCTGGAGCGCAACCCGGTGGTGGCCGCGTTGCTGGATGACGGCCTGACTCGTGGTTACGCGGACCCGGAAATCGGCCCGTGGTTGCAGGAACGTTTACAGCTGATCCACGCCTCCAGCCTGACGGCGTTGACCGATATCACCCCGCGCCCGCAGGTGGTCTATCTCGATCCGATGTTCCCGCATAAGCAGAAAAGCGCGCTGGTGAAAAAAGAGATGCGGGTGTTTCAGTCGCTGGTGGGGCCGGATCTGGATGCGGACGGCCTGCTTGAGCCTGCCCGTCAGCTTGCAACGAAGCGGGTGGTGGTGAAACGCCCGGACTACGCGCCGCCGCTGGCGGACGTTGCGACGACCAACGCGGTGACCACCAAAGGGCACCGGTTTGATATTTATTCGGGTACGCCGGAATAAAAAAGCCGGGTGGCGGCTTCGCCTTACCCGGCCTACGTTCAGTGCCATTTGTAGGCCCGGTAAGCGTTAGCGCCACCGGGCTTTTTTGCACTTACTCGTCGTCTTCGTCACGCAGCGGAACAATCAGCATATCCACGTGAACGGTATTGATCAGCTGACGCGCTGAGGACATCAGCTTGCTCCAGAAGTCCTGGTGATGACCGCAAACCACCAGGTCCATATCGTATTTCTTAATCGCATCGACCAGCACCTGGCCCAGATCGCCGCTACCGCTTAAGGTTTCAGTGATCGGGTAACCTGCGTTGGTGGACAGCTCGCTCAGGGCGTGGTGTGTCTCTTCGGAGATGCGTTTTTGCATATCGCCGAGATTCACGTCGATCAGACCGGTATAAAGGTCGGAGTAATTCACATCAACGTGAATCAGCGAAACTTTCGCGTTGTAAGGGCGTGCCATGGATACTGCTTTATCAACCAGCACTTTGCTCTCCGGGGAGAGGTCTACCGCGATGAGAATGTGTTTGTAAGCCATAGTGTTACTCCTTCCTTAAGTTATCGATGACTAAACAGAAAGCCGTCGTCTGATGCTTTCATTACGGCCCAGTTAAACATATTTTTCAAGCTTTGGTGTTGATAACGATTAACCTTGTGGCAAAAAAATTAACGGATCTCCTACACTATTTAATGAACCGTTCGGATATTAAAACGCGAACCGGATCGACTTTTGGTCATTCTTTCACTGAACTGTCTGTCAGGGCATTGGGGTGCGGTAGCTCAGAAGCCTTGCTTCGTGGGCCGACGCCGGGGAGGATGTATGATTAGCACCGTCGCATTGTTTTGGGCGTTATGCGTAGTTTGCATAGTGAATATGGCGCGCTACTTCTCATCGTTACGTGCGCTGTTAGTGGTACTTCGTGGTTGCGATCCGTTGCTTTATCAGTATGTGGACGGTGGAGGGTTCTTCACCTCGCATGGACAGCCCAGCAAACAGATGCGCCTGGTCGGGTATATCTACTACCAGCGCTACCGGGATCATCACGATGAAGAGTTTATCCGCCGCTGCGAGCGCCTGCGTCGCCAGTTCATTTTGACCAGCGCCCTGTGTGGCCTGGTCGTCGTCAGTATGATTGCCTTAATGATTTGGCACTGAGCATAAAAAAAGCGGGTCAGTTTCCTGACCCGCTTTTTTGTCGCCTTCAGCCGATTAAATCAGCTTCAGCGCAATCCAGTACAACCCACCCGAGAGCAGGATAGACGCCGGAAGCGTAAACACCCAGGCCATCAGAATGTTGGTCACGGTTTTGCGTTGCAGACCGCCGCCATCAACAATCATGGTACCTGCCACGGACGAAGAGAGTACGTGGGTGGTGGAGACCGGCATACCGGTGTAGCTTGCCAGACCGATAGAGACCGCCGCCGTCATCTGCGCGGACATGCCCTGCGCATAGGTCATGCCTTTCTTACCGATCTTCTCGCCGATGGTGGTTGCCACACGACGCCAGCCAATCATCGTACCGATACCCAGCGCCAGCGCGACAGCCATGATGATCCAGATTGGCGCGTACTCAATGGTGTTGAGCATATCGCTTTTCAGTTTCTTCAGCAGACGCTTGTCGTCAGCATTTACGTCTGGCAACTTCGCGACTTTGTCGGTCACGTCAGAGATGCAGAGCATAATGCGACGCAGCTGACCACGTTGCTCAACGGCCAGTTTGTCGTAGCTTTCGATATCGCCCAGCATGCCTTTTGCACGTTCCAGCGCGTTAATCGCGTTTGCCGGGTGGCAGTGGAACTCGCCCGGCGCGGTGGTCGCACCCGCTTCAGGCGACGGGATCAGCTGGTCAACGCCGGTCGCTTTTTTCAGCAGTTCAGGATGCTGCTGGAAATAGGTTTCAACGTTATTGACCGCATCACGGGTACGGGTGATTTCATAACCGGAGGCATTCATGTTAACCACGAAGCCCGCCGGTGCAACGCCAATCAGAACCAGCATCACCAGACCGATGCCTTTCTGCCCGTCGTTCGCGCCGTGAGAGAAGGCCACGCCGATGGCGGAAATGATCAGGGCGATACGCGTCCAGAATGGTGGCTTTTTCTTGCCGTCTTTCTTCTCACGCTCTGCTGGCGTCAGGTGGATACGCGCACGTTTTTTCGTGTTGCTCCAGTAGCGACGCAGAATGAAAATCAATCCACCTGCAACCACCAGACCGACGATAGGGGAGATGATCAGAGAACCGAAAATACCCAGTACTTTAGGCAGGTTAAGCGCATCAACAACCGAGGTGCCGGTCATCAGGGCGTTGGTTAACCCGATACCGATAATGGCACCGATGAGGGTGTGAGAACTGGATGCAGGCAGGCCGAAATACCAGGTACCGAGGTTCCAGATAATTGCAGCAAGCAGCATTGAGAACACCATAGCGAGGCCATGGCCAGAACTTACGTTAAGCAGCAGATCCGTTGGCAGCATATGCACAATGGCATACGCAACGCTCAGTCCGCCCAGAAGGACACCAAAAAAGTTAAATACCGCCGCCATAACGACCGCCAGTTGCGATCGCATTGCGCGAGTGTAGATAACCGTTGCTACTGCGTTTGCAGTGTCGTGGAAGCCGTTGATCGCTTCGTAAAACAGTACAAAAACCAGAGCAAGCAATAATAAAAGCCCGGTATGTAAATCCAGGCCGGCAAACAAATGTAGCATAGGACGTTACGCCATTTTGAGGACATGAACGCGGCGCATTATCCAGGACAAATGCGCGGCGGGCAAAGTGAAATATAGACTTTTTTTGACATACCACCTGATTTGGGAAAAGTGCCTGAAAGGATATTCTTTAAATTTCAATGAAATGGCTTTGTAATATCTTTTTACGCTGGTGTGACCACAGAGGAAACTTTACAATCCGCGGCAGTGAACAACGAGGGTTTTGACGTGGAAAGGTTTGATGCCGTGGTAATTGGCGCCGGTGCGGCGGGTATGTTTTGTGCGGCGATGGTCGGACAGGCGGGTCGTCGCGTGCTGCTGCTGGATAACGGTAAAAAGCCTGGGCGCAAGATCCTGATGTCTGGCGGCGGGCGCTGCAACTTTACGAACCTGTATGTCGAACCTGCGGCCTATCTGAGCCAGAACCGCCATTTTTGTAAATCTGCGCTGGCGCGTTATACCCAGTGGGATTTTATCGATCTTGTGGGTAAGCACGGTATCGCGTGGCATGAGAAGACGTTGGGGCAGCTGTTCTGCGACGACTCCGCGCAGCAGATTGTCGATATGCTGGTGGCCGAGTGCGAGAAGGGCGGCGTGGTAATGCGCCTGCGTACAGAGGTGCTGGACGTATCCCGCGACGAGCAGGGCTATACGCTGCAGCTCAACGGCGAAAGCGTCAGCGCCGATAACCTGGTCATTGCCAGCGGCGGTCTGTCGATGCCGGGGCTGGGCGCCTCGCCGTTCGGCTACAAAATTGCCGAGCAGTTTGGCCTGAAGGTGCTGCCAACGCGTGCGGGACTGGTTCCTTTTACTCTGCACAAACCGCTTCTGGAACAACTTCAGACGCTTTCTGGTGTTTCTGTTCCTTCCGTTATTACCGCCGAAGACGGAACGGTGTTCCGCGAAAACTTGCTCTTTACCCACCGCGGCCTCTCCGGCCCGGCGGTGCTGCAAATCTCCAGCTACTGGCAGCCGGGCGAGTTCGTCACGGTTAACCTGCTGCCGGAGTGCGATCTGGATGCGTTCCTCAATGAACAGCGTGCGGCGCACCCGAATCAGAGCCTGAAAAATACCCTCGCGATGCAGTTGCCGAAGCGTCTGGTAGAGTGTTTGCAGGGGTTAGGGCAGATCCCGGATGTTTCCCTTAAGCAGCTTAACAGCCGCGAGCAGGAGACGCTGGTAGAGACCCTGACAAACTGGCGCGTGCAGCCCAACGGCACTGAAGGCTACCGCACGGCGGAGGTCACGCTGGGCGGTGTCGACACGAATGAGCTCTCCTCGCGCACGATGGAAGCGCGCAACGTGCCGGGCCTCTACTTCATCGGTGAAGTGATGGATGTGACCGGCTGGCTCGGCGGGTATAACTTCCAGTGGGCGTGGGCCAGTGCCTGGGCGTGTGCGCAGGCACTGGCCGATGTCCGAGGACAATAAAGTTGTACACAAAGCACTAAAGTTGTAACCATTCTCAAAAAACGACGCTAATGTTGTATACTTACTGAATGTGTGGTTATAGGGTTGGAGACTATAAAATGCACATATAGGTACGTATCAATGTCGTTTTTAGGGTACGATCATGGCTAGGGGTAGGCGTCTCAAATCCTATTTGGATTATGAAAATGCGCTAGGTGACGGCATAGGAGTGGGCTATGGCCAAAGTTATCAGCCCTGGCTTAGAGCTCAGGACGTTAAATCCCGTGGAAACCGTTCGATAGTCTTTGGCCTTAAGACGTTTCGAAACCATCATCTCCTTTCTTCTGTCGAAAGTAACTTTTTCTATCTGGCTGAGTTTAATGACTCGGTGATTGATATCCGGGAACAATTCCCACTCTTTCCTCTCCGGCTTACCCAACAAATAGCAAATCATCTACATTTTCAACATCCTATGGTGAGGGGAGTAAGAGGAGTACCTGTCGAAGTTCTGAATGTTATGACAACCGATTTTTTACTGACCTTGAGAACTCCTGAAGGCGGACTTCGATACAAAGCTATAGCAGTAAAACATAACGAGAGCATACCTGAACGCGAAGCCCAAAAACTTGAAATAGAGAGGATGTTTTGGCAGTTGATTGATGTTGAGTTTCAAATTTATGTTGGCTCGGAACTCAATAACGTCGTCGGTAAAAACATTTGCTGGGCTACTTCTGTATTAAGAGATGGTTCTGAATTTTATGATAAATATCCTCTTGATAAAATCCTATGGAAGCTTAAACCAGATGTTTATCCCATAGTAGGACTACGTGCAATGATTTCATCAATCTTTGGGGTAGATGCACAAGAAGCGATGATGTTATTGCAGGCAATGATTGGATTAAAAATGATAAATGTTGATTTATCATATCCAATACTCGAAACCGGTCTGATAAAGATAATTTCCAATGACCACTATATAGGACTGAACGCAAATGGATATTATTAGGAATTCAGTCTGGCTCTCTCAAGGCACTGATTTGCTTGCAGAGGGACTTTACCGTGTTTTGGATTTTGACAGAAAGGTCGATTTGTTAATTTTGTTTAAAATAAAATCAGAAAGAACGGGTAAGCCAATCCCTTTCTCATTTTCAATGTTTAAATATTATATTGAATCAAATAGCATAACTTGTAAAGATTATATATATCCTTCATATATGTTAGTAGATGAGAAAGAATTAACAGATAAAGACAGAGGAAGGCGAGATGAAAATTACAATATCATTAAAGATCTTGTAGATGACAGAATGTTTCTGTTCGACTATGCATTACATAAAAAGTCGCACCTTTTAATGGATTACTCCAGAAATAAAAAAATATCACAATATACTATCAGAACGCTTCTGGCGTTGTATTGGCGACATGGGCAGGATATTTATGCATTGCTACCCGCATTCTCGAACTGTGGCGCCGCTGGGAAAAGTAGAATCAAACATGAAATTAAACTTGGGAATTCCAAAAAAAACAGAGCATTACCTAATGAACGATCACGTGTTTTCATTCTTAATGAAAGAGATATAAATAATATTAGAAAATCTCTCATTACGTATCATTATAAAGTTAACGGAGATACGATAAAGAAAACATTAGAGAGACATATTGATTTGTATTTTAGGGATGAAATTAAAACAGCAAACCTAGAAAATAGAGCTCCATATGTTCCTTCTTTAAAACAATTTTCATACTGGAATAAAAAACTCTTCACTAAAGATTTCTCGATAAATAAGAAGAACACGAAAAAAGAAATAGACCTCAAAATGCGGGCGCTTTTAGGTAGTGTGGCTAATACAACTGTTTTGCCGGGTGATGTTTTCGAAATAGACTCAACTGTCGCTGATGTACATCTTATTTCGAGTTTAAACAGACGAAAAGTCATTGGGCGTCCTACTATTTATACAGTGGTGGATCGTGCAACAAGAATGATTGTTGGCCTTCATGTTTC
The DNA here is from genome assembly GCF_001463365.1 of Enterobacter sp. 50793107. Lineage (NCBI taxonomy): Bacteria > Pseudomonadati > Pseudomonadota > Gammaproteobacteria > Enterobacterales > Enterobacteriaceae > Enterobacter > Enterobacter sp. 50793107. The sequence goes on from NZ_LNII01000047.1 coordinate 47,449, forward strand.
TTTATACCATGCTTCATGGCGAGCCGCCCGACAAGCGTTAGCAAATTGCTTTATGCCAAAAAAAGAATATTGTAGATTATTTGGAATCTCTATTACTGATGATGATTGGCCTTGTTCTCACATTCCATTAACATTGATGTGTGACAACGGGGAGATGATTGGTCTTAAACCTCAGGAAGAGATGACCCCCCTGACAAAACTTGAGTTTGCGCCAGTCGGTAGAGGCGACAGAAAAAGCATTGTTGAACGCTGTTTCGGCATTCTGAATGATGAGGTTATTCATAGGCTTATTGGAACAACACGAAGGGGAAAGATTGTTAAAGGAGAGCCAACACCGCAATCCAGGGCTTGTTTAACGATTCAGGAGGTCACGTCTTTACTGATTCGGGAGATACTTGCACATAATCAGAGAACGTATGAGGAACTGGCTTATATCAATCCCTTACTGATTGAAAATGATCTCGTAATATCACCAAAAAATAGTTGGATGATAAGCTTAAAGCACGGGAGATTCAGCGCAAGAGCCGTTGGGGCCGACGAAGTGATCGCACGATTGTTAATCCCTGTGAACGCTAACATTACCGCCGGTGGGATTCAGTACAATAATCTTTTTTATGAATGTGATCCTGAAATTGCATCAGGTGTCAGAGTATTTGGAAGAACCACTTGTGAAGCAAGAATAGATGACAATTGCGTAGATTATATATATGTAAGATTTGACAAAAATAGCATTTTCAAAAAACATTACCTACTTAAGAAAAGAGATGTATTTAAAGGGAAAGCTCATCTTGATACAGATGTAATGGCTGATTGGGTAGATACTCAAAAAGAAATTAATTTATTTACTCTGGATTCGCTCAGCAATATCAATAATAAAGATGAATTTAACAGGAAAGGTAACGAAAGATTAAATGAAATATACGAATCTCGTCGGGTACATGGTAAAGATATTAAAAAAAACAGGAAAAATGAACTTGATTCATTAGGGCGAACTCATGTTGCTAATGGAAGATCTGAACCCCTACTTCCTTCATCCAGTAATGTTCTGCTTTTGCCTGGCCGGGAGGAGAAACAAAGATGGTTAAAAGGTAAGAAGAAGACTGAGGACGCAGAATAATGAACCTTATACGGCGCGTTTCAGCGATATATAAAGAACAGGAGTTACCTGAGTATCGTGGCAATCCCTTAATTGAAGCACTTCCTGAAGCGCTTACGGAAGATGAAGTACTTCTGGAAATGAGTTATTTCCCCGAAATTGACGAAAAAATCCGCTGGACTGCCCCGGCGAATGTTAGAGAGCAGTATGTCGAACGTATAAAGAAATTCCGTTGCCCTCAAACCAATCTTATCCAGGCTTATAAGATGATATTACGGGCACTTAGGGAAAGCTATGCAGCTCGTAATCCTTTAAAAAGCGGAACAATTCAATATCTTCATTACTATGGAAATGAGCGTCCTGATATTGAGCCAGAAAGTGGATATTTTAAATCCCAGGCTGAAACTATTACGATAGTTGGAATGAGTGGTTCTGGAAAAACTACCATGATTGAGCAAGTCATGGATCATTTCCCTCAGATTATAGAACACAGCAGCTATAAAGGAGTTTTTCCCGGCTTCAGTAAGCAAATTGTATGGGTAAAGATTAATTGTCCATACAATTCAAGTGTGAGAGACCTTTGTGAAGAGATTTTACAAAAATTAGATGATGCAATTGGTATTGAACGAACTACACCTGAGATTAGAAATGGTGCTCTGGCTCGCCAGATTGCACAAAGAATTAAATCATCATTTTTGGGTATCCTTGTTATTGATGAAATGCAGAGGCTTAAATTTTCAAGAACCGGGGGTGAGAGTAAGTTGATTGATTTTTTACATGAAATTGTAGATTCCATGGGGGTATCTATGGTTTTTTGTGGAAATCATCCTTTTGACGAGACGCTGACAAAGAAAATGAGAATTGCCAGGCGGGCAGAGTCTGGTGGTTACATGAAAATTAAGAATGTTAGATACGATTCACAAGACTGGCAATCGTTTATTCATTATTTATGGCCATTACAATGGACAAATGTTGAAACTCCATTAAATGATGAGTTAAACGAAAAATTATTCATTTTATCTAAAGGCAATATTGGATTGGCTCAGATGATTTATCGGGGGGCACAATTAAAGGTTATCGGTAGCGGCAATGAAATCATCACTGGCGCAGTCTTGTCGGCCTCTGTACCGGTACTCGTGAGTCATACGGAGGAATATAAGGATACTCCACTCCCGGGGGCCGCGACTGAAGATGAGGAAGCTAAATGGCTCTCTGCATCTAATGAGGGTGATGCTTCGGCTAAAATCATGGCAGAGAAGTCCCTAAAGTCTTTGATCCCTGGGGATATAGACAGGCCACAGCACAAGGAATTCGTAGGAAAAATAGACGAGGTTTTGCGCAATTTCGACGAGAAAATACTGTCTCTTGACCACGATCTTGTTATCAACAGAACAGCTGAAAAGAAAAATACCTACGATGCTCTTCAGCGTTGCGGGCTTATAAATATAGATCCACTTAATAAATTGTAATGAGGTAACAGTTCGTAACGGTCAAAGAGAGGTGTGGGAAATGAGAATGTTGCCTGTTTTGCCTGATGAATCCTTGTTCAGCCGGTTTTGTCGGACAACTACCGTGTACGGTATGTCCCCATCTTCTCTGTTAACGATCATTTTCAACAAACCTGATATGAACGTCCATCCAATTCTCAATTCAGGATTAAAGGCTATTTCTCTTCATACATCCGAAAGTGCAGATCAGCTCTGGCATGAACAGACTTTACTCCCTCTTTTTGCCTGGGCACTACCAATCAGTCGTAATGAAATTATGGATTTCAACACGACCCCTGCCAGGCTTAATCGATTGTGCCGCCTTAGTAATTTTTCACTAGGGCAGCGCACACTATTGAAGTTTTGCCCGGTTTGCGCTCGTGAAGATACTTTTCATTATGGTGTTACTTATTGGCATCTGGCGCATCAGCTTCATGGGGTTACAACCTGCCATCGGCATCCGGTAGCGCTTGAAAGCATCCATGTCCCTTCTTCACCGCACATACGTATTGGACTGATGCCTCCTGTTTCGTATACAGAACAACTTAGCAATGAGATAGACTTCGATTTTGCTAAGTTTTGTTATGAGTCCCTAAATATAATCAGAAGAAAAGATATTACACACCCCAATTACATGGATGTACTTAAAAAGTTGAATTTATTATCATTGGATGGAAATTTAAAGAAAAATGTATTCTACGCACATGTTTATGCTAAGTGCCAGTTATTTGGGGAGGGTTCATCGGGACTTATACCAACATCCCTAACTGATTATCATTACTGGGAGCCTATACTCAAAGACAAATGTTGTCAGCATCCCACAAAGCATCTTTTGCTTTGTTATTGTTTGTTAAATACTTGCTGGCCAACGTATGCAGGAAGTCGTACTAATAAAAAGAAAGAAATCTTTAAAAGTCATAAGAAATACAGTTTTCATATAGTTGAAAATAATACTAGTGTTAGCAACCTTGGGAAGGAATTTAGTCGCAGCAGATGTTACATTAAAACACTTATTTATAAAAAATACCTGAGGGCGTTTAAGCGAAACACAAAAATTAATATATTCACTGAATTGCTTATCAAGTCTATGGCTGTAAGGGGGTTTAGTCTGGCATCCATAGCTGAGAAAAACTCATTATCGGAAGGAGCTGTATCCTCTGTAATTTCATCTTGTTACGGTTTATGCTCATGGCGTAAAAAATGTAAAAAAGATTCTTTAAGACGGCGTCATAAGCAGAAAATATTAAGATTTATACATAATCAATCCGTTTCTATAACACGAAAGTTAGTCAAAGAAAGTTGTTATGCAAGTTTCTATTGGCTAAATAAACATGAATGTGACTGGCTTAATTCCTGTCTTCCTAAAACAATACGATGCTATAAAAATAAAAGAGTAGACTGGAGCGAGAGAGATATTATCTCATCATCATTAATAAATGATGTTTTATCTCAGGGGCAGTACTCGATGTCACTTACAAGTCTAGATGCTTTACTGGGAGGGCATGGCTGGCTTTTGAAATACAGAGATAAACTACCAATGACAATGATACTTCTCAGAAAAATGGAACTAATTAAATAAGAGGGAGTTATATGGTTTACGAAAATGAATTGTGGCACAGTTTTCTTCTGCGTTCACAGATAATGTATAACTTATCCAATTGCAGGAACATAATATCAAAGCATGGCGCACTAAGGTACGATGCCTTTCCTCGTTTCGAACTGATTGATATGTACAAACTGCATAGCTTGCAGGATATATATGACATTCTTGCCACTAGAAATGGTTATATACTAACTTCCAATATAGTGTCGTTATCTTCTGGTGTTTACGGGTATTTTAACGCTGTTGAAGATGCCTGTCGGAAAAATTTTCACATAACTAATTCATATCCATTGGTAAACATCTCAAACATTCGTTACTGTCACAAATGTATTGTTGAAGATATACACTCTAAAGGCATTGGTTATCTGCGTCATAGATGGTTGTTTGAATCTAAATGTGCAGTTCATAGTACCAGTTTATATGAGGTTTGTTTTGATAACTATTTGAATGCAGTGAAAGGACTTAGTGACTTAATTATAAGTGGAATAAATCCTCATGGTTATTGTTCCCTTGTGGTTGACGTTTCAAACCCTTTCAAAAATCCAGTGTATATATTACCATGTGCACGTAATAAAATTTTAAAATGGATTTCGGACAATAAAAATATGCTGATTTACTTTCTCTTTGATCTCTTCAAATGTAAGTCGCATTCAAGTTTATCTAAGGTTATCGAAGTCAAGATAATGCATGATAGATATATTTCTGCGGTGTTCAAGATGTTAAGTGAAGTTAATTTTTGTAATTTCAACTCATTTATTTCTGATATTTTTGAGGACGTAAGTTATGCCTCTATCGGACTTGATGATTATTCTGTTAATGTGCATTTTCTCAGGCTAAGGGCTGCAGATTGTAAATTTTGCCAGTTGAATGGTAAATATTTTTGCTCACTTTACAATGTAAAACTTCTTCGCTAATTTCACTTCATTTATAAAATACTAAGAAAGCTAGTTAGATAAGGTTTTATATTTTGATTGGGGCAGGAATAAATTATCACTCATAGAGTTTCCCTGGGGGTTACCACCTGTGTATGATGCCGGTTAGCAACAACGTCTAAAAGACCTGCGATCACGTGGGTCCCTCTCCAGCAAAGGGGCAAGGGGTGCTATATAACGGTGTACTGCTTACCCAATACGGCCTTGTATTTGAAAGATGCCGCATCTTGGCAAGATTCGTATTACAGCCTATAGTCTGTTAATGAGCATTACAGCCTATATGCTGTAAATCCCTGCGTTATGCTTGTTAACCCGTCGATACGGAAGGTCACTTATGAACACTCAATACGCTTTGAAGACTTTGAATCAGTTACGTCCTGTTTTAATCGGCTTTCGCAAAGCCAATGGACTGACGCAAAAAGATGTTTCTGAACGTTTGGGTATAACACAGCAAACTTATGCCCGACTAGAGGCCAACCCTGCAAGTGCTGGTTTTGAGCGTTTGTTTAGGGTGTTCAGCGTCCTTGGAGTGGAGATCGTACTTTCATCCAGGGAACCATTGTCAGATGCAAAGCCCGAATACGGAGCTATGCACAATTATTCTTCACTTCCAGCCAGGCGGGAGAAATGGTGACGCCTGGCGCTTCCCGGTCTAATTTTTCTTCAACAAGATTAACCCCTTAGCGGCCTGAAGTATCAGGTTGCGATAGAGCCTTTCATTTCTTCTGTTATGTTAAATACACCATTTTGAGCTATTTCGCTCGGCCTTAAATTATCTCTTCATTCTTCAGTGAAAATTTTATGTCGATCACATTATCGATGAATTTAGGAAATAATCCGTAAATGAAAATCTATCTTCTTTTAAATTCATCAGTGTCAGTAGCAAATATTACGCATAAAAGAATGGTTATTATTATCATTTAAATTATAAAGCTCATGAGTCAATTCCAAAAAATATAATAAGCATTGAAATCATTACCCGTGATTCTGGAGTTTTAACTTTGCCATGTAACCAACCACAAGTTAGTTTCCGGTGTTTTGAGGGGCAGTAAAGTTCTGAAAGCGCGACCAGATCATAATCCCGAAATGTCGTTAAGAT
>NZ_LNII01000048.1:0-6773 GCF_001463365.1 Enterobacter sp. 50793107
TCGTCGGCCCGGTCACGTTTTTATAAGGGACAGCTGCGGCTTCTCCTGCCGTGCCGTCCGGAACGCCTTCACCGCGCCGGCTGATGCCGTCGCTTTAATGGCGCCACGCCGTTCCGACGTGTCGGGTGTGTGCATCCTGTTCCCCCGGTGAAGCCATCCCCCGTGCGTCCTCACGCGGAGGGCTTGTCGTAGCACCGTCGGGTCGTCATCCAAGGGGTGAAATGCACTCCGCCAAAACTTTTTGCGTGCCGCAAAAACTTTAGTCTCCGCCCCTTTCCTTCCTCCCTTCGCCGTTGCTCCTTTGCCCTTTGCCGCGAGAGAACTCACCAGGGAGATGGACAACCATCACCACAGGAGAAAACCAGGATGCACACACGAAACGTCAACGTCAAAACCGCCGCTCCCGAATCTTCCAGGAAGATGGGGGAAGAACAAAACCCTGTTTCTGTCGCACGGGAGTGGGTGGCTCAGGCCACTTCGCTGAAAGCGGGTGTCACCGTCACCCTGTCCGATGTGTCCCGATACGGAGACGTTCAGGTGGAGATCCGCACCAACGGAACGCTTAACTGGCGCGACTGGTCGTTTGAACCGGATTTTCTTTTTGAACTGAAACGCAACCTGCAATACGTGCAGCTTTAACCGGAGGCCGGATGTCCGGCCTTAACCCAGAGAAGGAGGAAACATGCAGAACCTTAACACCCGTCCGGCGACCCGTAAGGTCGGGCAGAGCACTGAAATCGTGAAGCTGCTGCGCATTCAGGCCAGCGACACCCACGTGGTCGAGTTTGACAACGTGGACACCCGATTTAACGACTGCAACAACTGGCAAGTGATGGCAGGAGGCAAACGTGTCCTGTTCAGCAACCGCATGTATGAGCGTTTTTCAGATGTGAAATCGGGGATCGTGGCAACGATCAACGTGTGTGAAAACAGCGGCAGCGTAACGGATAACGCGATGCTGGAAGGGGCAAAAGTCATGATGCAGGTTCTTGATGGCTATCCGTCCTTTGCAGCACTGGCAGCACACCCGAAACGCATTACCGGTTAACCGAGTGCCGTGACCGGAGGGCAATCCGGCCACGGCTAACCACAACTATCACTGAGAGGTAAAAATCATGGTCGCCACCAATACTACGGCAAAAAAACCAGCCAGGACCACCCGTCAGACAAAATCTGCGGAAAAAATCGCGCAGTCTACCGAGCAGAAGCTCGTCCAGCTGCTCGCTGATACGCCCGTGCAAATCTTCCCGTACTCCCGCCTGTCACACACTGACTTAAACACGCGCATCATTCCGCATACCGATCAGGAAGTGGAAGAGATGGCAGACAGCATTCAGGCAATGGGCATCCTCCAGAACCTGATCGGTGCAGAACTGCCGGACGGTACGATCGGCATTGTCGGCGGGGAAGGTCGTCGCAGAGGCACAGGCATTCTGGTGATGCGCGGTGTGCTCGATGCAGACACGCCGTTTGTTCCGGTGAAAGTCCTGCCCGTTGAGATGGCTGTGGCGGCCTCGATGATCGAGAACGGTCGACGTAAAAACATGCATCCCGCCGAGCAGATTATCGGTTTTCGTACCCTTCAGCAGGAAGGTAAAACGGCCTCTCAGATCGGCGCACTGATGGGCTATCACCCGCGCCACGTTCAGCGCTGCCTGAAGCTGGCGAATCTTGCCCCCTCCCTGCTGGATGCGCTGGCGCGGGATGAAATCTCCCTTGAACAGTGTGAAGTCCTGACACTTGCTGATACCCATGAGCGTCAGGAGCAGGTCTGGAAAGAGGCTGTTGAACAGTGGCGCGATCCTGCCGTACAGACTCTGCGCAAAATGGTGACCGACGACAAGATGGCCATCAGTCACCCGATGTTTGAGTATGTGGGTGAGGAAGCCTATACCGCCGCTGGCGGTACGCTGACCGCCGACCTGTTCAGCGACAAGGACAGCACCTTTGCCGATGCGGCGCTGGTTAAATCTCTGCTGGCTGGCAAGCTCACCGTGCTCGCCGCTCGCGTTAAGCAGGAGCAGGGCTGGGGCTGGGCTGAGTTCCGTATGACGGAACTGCGTGCCAGCGGTGAGGACGGTGAACAGTACCGTTTTGCGATGCCGAAAGCTGTCCTGACGGAAGAAGAACAGAAGCGCGTCAGTGAGCTGGAAGAACAAATGGAAGCCACTGAAAGCTACGATGACGAATACGAGCTTCAGCAGGATATCGATGACATTTACTGCGAGGCGCAGTACCGCGAAGCCACGCCGGAATTTCGCGCCGCGCACGGAATCTGGGTGTCATGGGACGGTAGCAATTTTCAGGTTCAGCCTGGTATCCGCAAGCTGACCGACGAAGACCGGGTAGCTGAAGAACAGGCGCGTCAGGAACGTGAAAGCAATGTGATCAGACACACCACGCCTGAAATTCCCGCCGACGCTTATCCGGCAACGCTGGTAAAAGCTATGTCAGCCGAACGGACTCTCGCCGTTCAGGCCGAACTGGCGGGTCGTCCCGACGTATCGGTGGCGCTCCTGACGTGGACACTGTGCCTCAGTATGTTTGATCGCAGCTACGGTAAACGCAGCGAACCGCTGAAAGCCTCCGTGTCCTCGAATCAGTATCACCTTGCATCACTGGCTCCATCCGGTGAAGAAGGGAAGGCGCTGACGGCGCTCAAAGCGCAGAAAGAGGCGCTTCAGGCAACGCTGCCCGAAAACTGGCATCTCGATTTCACCTGGCTGCTTTCATGGTCAGCGGAGCAGGTGAACACCCTGCTGGGATTCTGTGCAGCGCACGGTATCAACGGTATTCAGGAACGTATGTACAACCATACGCAGAAAAGCGAACTGGACGGGCTGGAAGCGGCGCTGGACTTTGACCTGCGCAAATGGTGGCAGCCGGATGCTGAGAGCTACTTCGGCAAGCTCACCATCCCCCAGATTGGCAAAGCCTACGAAGAAGCCGGACTCAGTGCCCGCGCTGGAGAGATTGTGAAGCTCAAGCGCCGCGATGCGGCGAAGGCCGCCGAGCAGGATCTGAATGCTCAGGGCTGGCTGCCTGACTGGATGGTGCGCACATCACCAGCCGCTGAGGCTGAAGAAGCCACCGAAACCGACGCTCACACCACTGACCACGCTGCTTAATACCGGAGGCCGCCGCCTTCGGGCGGCGGGAACAGACATGACTATGCAATATGACCTGAACCAAATCAACAAACTGACCGCCTCCGACCTGGAGTTTATCCGTCAGCAGGGCGAGGACGCGCGCCGCGCTCTCAGCGATACCGTGACCGGCCTCCTGTCCACACCAGAAGGATGGCGCGTCTGCGCCGAATACCGCAGCGAGTTCGGCGGCTTCTTCCCCGTCCAGTGCCGCTTCAGCGCGGACGGCAGTGATGACTGGCATCTGTGCGTGTGCAGCTCCGGCGAAGTCTCACCGTACTGGCTTCTGGTGCTGCTCTCCTCCGGCGGGGAAGTGGTGTGTACCCTTTACCAGAGCGACACGCTCCAGCCTGACCGGATAAACCCGCTGATCGCGCAGCTGGCAGGTATGCGCCGCTTTAACTGCACTGCCCGCACCGTGGTGAACCTGATGAGCGGAGAGGTGACAGCATGATCCCGTCCTCACACGCGCTCGTTTCCCTGAAGCCAGCCCGTCAGGCTGCAATACAGGCTATCAGCCATGTTGAGTCTGCCCGCGAACGCGGCGCACGACTGCCCGCCATGCCGTATGTGCGTACCTTTCTGCGTCTTCTCACGGGCAGCGGACGTCTCAACGCCACGGTGGCCAATAAAATACCTGGTCTGCACTGGGTGCCAAATAACCGTCATTCGAACCTGAAACAGGTCGAGGAGGCGCTTAACACGATGATCGCCACCAGTGGCGAAGCCTGCCCGCTGCCGCTCACAATTGACGTACAGGCCGAACTGTTTCCTGAGGTCATGCACACCCGCACGGGTCGACGACTGCACAGGTCCGGCATTAAGACCACGCGTCAGATGCGCCGCCAGTCTCGTGAGTACGAACAGCGCTGGAAACTGCGCCAGAACCTGCTGGAGCAGGCGAAAATCGACCTGAATTTTCAGTCACCGGAAACCGTCTGCACCTGGTACACCCGGTGGAGCGACGAGTTTGACGCGGCAGAGCTTGCCGGACCGTTCTGGCGCTGGCAGTCGCGGTTCACGTCGCTGAAGGAACTTGACTGGCTTCGCATCAGCGGTGAGCCACTGTATGCAGTGATGTACGAAATCCCGTTTATCGTGCGGGAGACTCCGGAATCTGTCCGTACTGCTGAGCGCTGGCAGGTACCGAACAAGTTGCGGTACCTGCAGGGGGCAGAATGAGAAATAACCCCTGCAAGACGGAGCTGAAAGTCGCCCGCAGCCAGCGTAACAAGCTCCGTACCATGTCGGCAAAGCTGAAAGAGATGAGCTGCGAGTGGGACGGACTCAGTGGCTGGCTGGAAACCGAAAGCGAGCAGCTGGCTGAGAGTATAGACAGGCATCTTGAGGCGCTCGAAGACCAGATCCGCGAGTGGTCAGAAGGTACGGATAACCGGGAGGGATATTGAGCATTATCAGCCGAAGGTTCGACAAAAAAGAAACGGGTACCGTGTTCCGGCATGCTGAAAGCGGGAAGATCCTGTACCGTCTTGATGCCCGGCTGGAGCGGGATGACTGGGAAACAGTGCAGTCGATGATCAGCCTTGTCTATAACGCCGGCGTGGCCGCCGGAAGCGAACAGCGAGCCGCTGAAATTCGTGAGGCTCTGGGATATTCGGGAACTGGATGACGCTGAAAAACGTTGAGGATTTATACAGTTTTCAGCCTGTTATTCCTGGGCAGATGATCGACAACGGGATATAATGGCGATGGCGCTTGAGGCTTTTTGCCTCATGACGTGAAGGTGGTTTGTTGCCGTGTTGTGTGGCAGAAAGCAGAAAGCCCCGTAGTTAATTTTCATTAACCCATGCACTGCACCCATTTAGTTGGACTCTCAAATTGGAGAGTCCCATGTCCAGACGTAAGTACACCTTTCAACAGCGCCTCGAAGTGGTTATGCACTATTTCGCTACCGATGAAGGCTATCGTTTAACTTCAGCTCGCTTTAACGTTCCCAGAACCCAGGTAAGAATATGGGTTGCAGCCTATGATGCTTATGGAGAAGAAGGTCTGAAGCCCAGGGATAAGGGCGTATCAATCGCTCCCGATATCAGAGTCGAAGCCGTAAAGGCTGTACTGACGGGGCAGATTTCCCAGACGCAGGCTGCAGCGAAATTTAACGTCGCGGGTTCGGCCTCTGTTGGGAAGTGGATGAAGGTCTTCAGCGAACATGGAGAGGAAGGGCTTCGTTCTCTCCGTATTGGCAAAAAAAGGGCACTTCATATGATTGATGATCCTGTTGCGCTTGAGGCAGCACTGGAGCGTTCGAAAGATAAACGTATTCAGGAACTTGAACAAAAAGTCCGCCGCCTGGAATTACGGATACTTTATTTAAAAAAGTTGAAAGCCTTAGTTCGATAAGGGATAAGGTCAGAATTATCGACGAACTGAGGCAGCACTATTCGTTCGAGCAGCTTTTGCAGATAGCTCAGATACCCAGGAGTACGTTTTACTATCACCTGAAAGCACTCCGCTCTCCGGGAAAATACGATGAAGTGAAATGCAGAATCAAAGAGATCTATGATGAGAACCAGGGCCGCTATGGTTATCGGCGGATAGCACTGGCGCTCAGAAGAGAGGGAGGAGCGTTGAACCACAAAGTGGTTCAACGTCTGATGAATGTGCTTCGTCTCAAAGCTGCGATAAGAGTTAAGCGTTACAGTTCATGGCGGGGTGAACATGGGCGCGCTGCTGACAATATCCTGCAACGAAACTTCAAAGCCAGCCGGCCCAATGAAAAATGGGTCACCGATGTCACTGAATTCGCTGTAAATGGCCGGAAACTCTATCTTTCTCCCATCATCGACCTCTTCAATAACGAAGTTATTTCCTACAGTATTTCAGAACGCCCAACCATGCCGATGATTGATGAGATGTTGATTAAGGCATTTGCCAGAATGGATCCAAACAGCAAGCCAGTTCTTCATTCAGATCAGGGCTGGCAGTACCGTCATCGATGGTACCAGTATCAGCTCCGCGATTTTGGCGTCACGCAAAGTATGTCCCGCAAAGGTAACTGCCTGGATAACGCCTGTGCAGAATGCTTTTTCGGGACTTTAAAATCAGAATGCTTTTACCTCGGTAAATTTAAGGATATAGATGAACTTAAGGATGCTATTGAGGATTACATTCGGTACTACAACACCCGGCGAATCAGCCTTAAATTTAACGGTCTCAGCCCAGTTGAATACCGTCTGAAATTCCATCCATTGCGCATTTAATCAGCCGATTTTTAGTTGATGCAGCTTTAAAGAAAGCGTTTAAATATGAGTGATTTGTATGCTCTGAGTTCTTGCGTTTAAGGCTAATTGAGTTAAAGAAAGCGTCTGGTATTCGTGACCATTGCGTCACCGGCCATCAATACATCTGATTTTCCACATGTGTTATTGATTTTAAATTCCCAGAGCGTATCCTGTTACCAAATGAGAAGGAGTACTGATGAAACTAACTACCCTACAACTCTTCAAATACCTCTCCGATGAAACCCGTTTGGGTATCGTTGACCTGCCCCCACGATTAGATACAACACTCAGTTAGTAACGTCGGAATCTTCATTCTCAGAATGACCCTTTCTCCAGCCCGCTGCAAATTCAGACGGTGTCTGATAATTCAGCGTGGAGTGCGGGC
>NZ_LNII01000049.1:0-579 GCF_001463365.1 Enterobacter sp. 50793107
CGACAGCGACTTCCGTCCCAGCCGTGCCAGGTGCTGCCTCAGATTCAGGTTATGCCGCTCAATTCGCTGCGTATATCGCTTGCTGATTACGTGCAGCTTTCCCTTCAGGCGGGATTCATACAGCGGCCAGCCATCCGTCATCCATATCACCACGTCAAAGGGTGACAGCAGGCTCATAAGACGCCCCAGCGTCGCCATAGTGCGTTCACCGAATACGTGCGCAAACCGTCTTCCGGAGCCTGTCATACGCGTAAAACAGCCAGCGCTGGCGCGATTTAGCCCCGACGTATCCCCACTGTTCGTCCATTTCCGCGCAGACGATGACGTCACTGCCCGGCTGTATGCGCGAGGTTACCGACTGCGGCCTGAGTTTTTTAAGTGACGTAAAATCGTGTTGAGGCCAACGCCCATAATGCGGGCGGTTGCCCGGCATCCAACGCCATTCATGGCCATATCAATGATTTTCTGGTGCGTACCGGGTTGAGAAGCGGTGTAAGTGAACTGCAGTTGCCATGTTTTACGGCAGTGAGAGCAGAGATAGCGCTGATGTCCGGCGGTGCTTTTGCCGTTACGCACCAC